>NZ_JBILJQ010000076.1:0-23150 GCF_044377145.1 Aquimonas sp. | reverse complement strand
CATCGTGACCCTGCCCAGTGAACTCGGAAGCAACGAGATCGCAAGCATGAGCGAATCCGCCACTCAGGAGAACGAATGACAGCTATCTGGTGAACAGGCTGTCTCAAAGGGGTTGACGCGTTCCGGATGATCGTCTTGCGGACGTTGTTGATGATGCCCTCGGCGATCGCATCCCGAGACAGTCGGCCCTTCTGGTTGAGCTTGCGCGCGATCGCATCGTGGATGCCGGTCTGGATGATCAGCTCGGTCAGCGACAACTCGCTCAAATCCCCCATCACATCGGCGGAGTCCGCCTGCACATAGGTATTGAGCAGGTGGCGCATGTCGGCCTCGAAAGGCTTGATGTCCAGCTCCTCGCCCGAGTGCCTTTTGATGGCAGCCCGAAGCTCGCTGTAGCTCGCTACTTCCTCGTCGAGCGTTTTCGCCTCGGCGTCCGAAAATCCAGCCTTGGCCAGCTCGCTCGACAGCTCGGAGTACCCACGCACGAAGCCGGCCACTGCCTTGTAGAACGCGATCCGCAAGGGTTCGGCCTCCAGCAGCGACTCGGCCGTACCACCGCAGAAGTAGCGCAGATAGTCCTCGATCTCGCGCGGCGGCGACACCGGCTCGCACAGGTGCTTGAGCGCCTCGCGTGCGCTGTCCAGCTGCTTGCGGCCCTCTCGGATCCAGTCCTTCAGTTCGACGTTGTTGCCCTCGCCGCCCTCGTCGATGTCCAGCTCATCCGAGCTATAGACCGCGATCGCCTGCTGCACGTCACCGAACAGCTCTTTGAAGTCGACGATGTGGCCGTAGTCCTTGTCGTCGCCATCCAGCCGGTTGGTGCGGCAGATCGCCTGAAACAGGTTGTGATCGCGCAGCTCGTTGTCGAGATAGATGTACGTGCAGCTGGGCGCATCGAAGCCCGTCAGCAACTTGCTGACCACGATCAGCAGCTTGGTATTGGCGGGCTCGTCGATGAATCGTCGCTTGATTTCAGCCTCGTAGGCTTCGGTGCTTCCGAAGCCCTTCAAGACGTGCTGCGTGTAGGTGACGTGCTGCGTGTAGGTGTCGTACTTGTAGCGCTCATCGCTGTTGGCCGGCTCGCGCGAGATCGAGTTGTGGTTCGGGCCGAACGAAGTGACGATGCCGACAAAGGGGCCGAACTGCGTGTGCTGCAGCAGCCTGAAGTAGTGGCAGGCGTCGTAGATGCTGGCTGCCACCAGGATCGCCGTGCCGCGATCATTGTTCAGTCGCTGCTTCAGGCTGAAGTCCTCGATGATGCTGGCGATGATGCGCTGCTTGCGCTCCTGCGCACTCATCAGGGCCTCAAGCGTGGCCCAGCGTCGGCGCACGGCGGCCTTCTGGAAATTGTTCAGGCCGCGCGTCTTCTGCTCGAACCACTCATCGACTTTCTTCTTCGAGGTCAGGCGCTGCGGCACGTCGCGCGCTTCGTACTTCAGGTCCAGCACCACTTTGTCCGCCACCGCCTGATGGAATTTGTAGGTGTGGATGTAGGTGCCGAACACTTCACGCGTGGTCTGCTTGTCACGGCGCAGCAGGGGCGTACCGGTGAAACCGATGAACACCGCCGACGCCAGCCAGCGCTTCATCTGCCGGTTCATGTCGCCGCCCTGGGTGCGATGGCATTCGTCGACGAACACATGGAAGCGGCCGTGCATGCGCGGTGGCTCGCCCTGCAGATCCTTCGGGTCGAACTTGTGCACCAGGGCGCAGAGCAGGCGCGGCAGCGGCGCGCCGAGCTTGGCCACCAGTTCGGCGCGGCTGGTGATGCGCGGTGAAGGCGAACTCTCGCCGAGCACGCCCGAGTTGCGCATCACGCCCTCGATCTGCCGATCCAACTCATCGCGATCGGTCACGATCAACACCCGCGCCTCGGCGTCGAACTCCAGCAGCCACTTGGCCAGCAGCACCATCAGGATGCTCTTGCCGCTGCCCTGCGTATGCCAGATCACCCCACCCTCGCGGCGGCGGATGCGCTCCTGCGCGGCTTTCACGCCGGCGTACTGATGGGGCCGCGGCACCTTCTTCTGCCCAGCATCGAAGATGACGAAATTTCGGATCGACTCCAGCAAGCGCTCCTTGGCGCACATCTGCGCCAGCGGGCGATCCAGCAGGCAGCCGGGCGCGTCCAGCGGCCTGGCCTGCTCATCTTTCCACTCGACAAAGAACTTCTCCGGCGTGCCGGTGGTGCCATAGCGCAAGCCCTGCGCGTCGCTGCCCGCGAACAGCAGCTGCACCGTGCTGAAGAATCCCGCGTTGAAGATCGGCTCCTGATTGCTGATCAGCTGACGCACGCCATCGCCGATCTCCACCGAGCTGCGCTTCAGCTCGATCACGCCGACCGCGAGACCGTTCAGATACAGCACCAGATCCGGGCGGCGCTCGTGCCCACCGCGCAGCGTGACTTCTTCCGCCACACCGAAGTCGTTGCGCTCAGGAGCGTCCCAGTCGATCAAATGCACCGTTTGGTGCGCCTTCCCCGCCGCGATCTGCACCGGCACGCCATAGCGCAGCAGTTGATAGGTCCGCAGGTTGGACTGATACGGCGTGATGCCGGTGATGTCCGCCGCCGTTTCGAGCTTTTGCAGAGCCGCAGCAATCTGCGCGGCCGAGTAGCCGCGTGCGCTCAAGTTTGGTCGCAGCAGGTCGGTCTCGATGCAGCGGTTGCCAGGCCGCGTGCTCCAGTCGCCGAGAAAGCGGTAGCCCAAGGCATCGCGGAACAGCGCGACGACGCGGGTCTGGGTGTTGCGTTCGGAGCGGGCACGCTCAGCCATCAGAGTGTCCTATCGGGTGGCTCACTGGATACCGCTTGGGTCCCGCAGGCGGGCCTGATTGCGTCTGCTTCGACGCCTCCCCACTACGCGACCGCCTGCACCGCCTGCTCAAAAGCCTCCGCCTGCGAACACAAGGACTTGACCTTGGCCCACTCACGCGTGATCTTCACAGCGCGCGTCTGGTACTCGCGAGCGCTCTTCCGGATTCTCAGCTTGAGCGGCAGAGTTTCAAGTCGGGATTCCACCGCCGGGTTGCACTCCACGCCTGCCAGCAGCGCATGCCCCGCCGGGAGCGCTGCCGCAGCGAGCCAGGTCCCCGACGACTGCGCAGGCACGCACACAACGGTCCGGTTGCCGACCGTGGCTGGCGCCAGCCAACTGCGTATGGCCTGCCCGATCTCATCGCAGGTATCCGAGGCGGGCGGGCATGCTTTCGCACACGGCAAGGTCTTCCAGCCCTGGGCTGCCGCCAAACGCATGACATCGGGGCCGCAGTCCTCATAGTCTTTGAGCGCGACATCGGCATCGAGATGCAGCACCAGCAGATCGAAATGCGCCAGCGTCGGGTCATCGTCCAGCGATGCTGGGTAGCGCTGCGCCGCTGCCATGCACCACTTCAGAACGCCGCTCCATCCCTGCCCCAAGCGGGGCTGCGTTTCCTCGGGCTGAAGCAGCGTGAGGACAAAAGGCTTCGGCAGAATCGCCTTCAACGCCGCATGGACGATTTCATAGTCGGTGCGGCCTTCGGCGACCAACGCGATACGCAGATCAGACATTGGGCACCGCTCCCAGATGTCCCATCATCCAAAGCCGTGAAAGCGGGAACTCCTTGTTCATGGCAAGCAGTTCCCCTGACAGCGCGATGCGCCTGAACACCGTCATGCCCTCGCTGTTGCGCTCAACAGCGAACAGCCGAACCTCGGGGTCGCTGAGCTGCAGCCCATCGAGCGCCGCGGGATTGTGTGCCGTGAACAGAAGTTGCCGCTCAGGATCAGCGCGCATGAGCCAGCCGGCCAGACGCGCAGTCAGCCGGGTCAACAAACGTGGGTTGAGCGCCTGATCGAGATTGTCGACGGCGCAAATCTTGGGGGCCTGCGGCAACAGGCACAGCACCGCACAGAAAAGGATGTAGAGCGCGCCTTCGCTGGCATCGTAAGCCGTCAGTTCGTTGCGGCTCTTGGCCATGTAGCGGTCGGTGAACTTGAGCATCAGCTTGGTGCGCGGCACCTTGCTGGAGACCAGGGACGCGCCGTAGCTGGTGGCCTCCACATCGGCCACCCAATCAATCAGCTCCAGCACCTCATCTAACACGACCTCGCCGCCCTCGCTACCGGCCAGAAACTGCTGCAGTGACTGGAAGCCTTCGGCCAGCCCGCCGCCGCTCAAGCCCACCGGTGTACGCGGCTGCTGATCAGAGATCAGCCCGCGCAGGCTGGGCGTGTTGGGGCAGTAGATTGCGTAGCTCTGCAGCAGGTTCATCAATTGGGCTGCCCTGTTTTCCGCTGGCAGGTCAACCAGTTTCAGCGCCGCCAGACCGGCCTGCGGTCGCAGATTCTTGTTGCTTCGCGGCCCACGAGTAACGATTTCGATCTTCTCGTCCCTCAAGAACTCGGTCTTGTACGACCACGCCGGCTCCGGCGATTCGAGCGGATTCCAGAGCGATACCCGGTACTCCTCGTTCTCGCTGCCTACGGCGCCGACGCCGATATGGACAGGTGTCTGGTGCGCCGCGAACGAGCTCTTGTAGAGACGCGGCAGGCCGGCGCGCACGCCGCGCCGCAGCAGGCTCTCATCGTCTACCACGCCGTTCGCGGCAGCCCCGAGCACACCCAGCGCCTCCAGCACATTGCTTTTGCCAACCCCGTTGGCGCCGATAAAGCAGTTCAGGCGTCCCAGCTCGATGCTGGCCTCCTGGATCGACTTGAAGCCGCGAATCGTCACCGCGCGAATCATGGAAACACCTCTGGAGTCCGAGGGCGCGGCCGCTTTTCGTCGGGGCCGCAGGCAACGCGAGGCATGATGCCCTGCACGAGGGTTCGAGTGTTGAGTCGATCAGCGCCGCCCCGCCGAGCGCGGGTGGCTGGGTAGCGGAGAATCAACCGGCGCTTGGTATCCATATCCATCCTTCCGAAGCGGGCACCGAGTCGGGCGGGGCCTCCAGCTGCGCCAGCCCATCCGCGAACAAATTCGCGATAAGCGCGCAGACCCGCGCATCGTCAAGGTCGACGTGCCCGAGCGACGGGCGGCCTTGCAGCAGTCCGGTAATGACCGGCGCGTTGCGACAGGCGGCGGGATAGGTCTCGATGGCGCGGAAGCCTGCGCCGTCGGTCCACACGCCGCAGCTCAGCATCTGAGGGGCGAAGCGCGCCAGCACGTGCATGCCCTTGGTGGCCTGGCTGCCGATCATGTCCTTGATGGCGGACAGCGGCTTCAAGCCGCGCTCGAACAGATGTCGCTCGGTGTAACGAAACAGGTAGCGGTTGCGCCCCGAGACTTCATCAGCCTCGACCGCGCCCTGCCGCGTAACGAGCCGCACGAACTCGTCGCTGAAGCCGAGCGGCGTGTCGATCGCCATTGTCACCTGCGGCAGTGGCTCAGGCGCCGCCACGTGGCAGTGTTGAAACAGGGCGCGCAGCCAAGCATCGCTTGAGCCCGCCGCAGCGATGCAGGCGCGCAGATTGCCGCGCCAGGGCTGGCCCATCACCTGCAGCGCCTCATCCAGAATCACGATCGCATCGCGGCTTGCGCCATTGCGCTCGCAGTTCCAGCCGCCCACATCCCAGCCGATAAAACAGCGCGCGGGTGCGGACGGCGAGCTCATACCAGACGCACCCGCCCGGTCAGCAGCGCCTGCACCATGCCCTGCTTGAGCGCGCGGGTTTTGTCGCGACGGGCTTCGAGGGTGGCGAGTTCGGTGTCCATGTCGGACAGGACGGTGGCTATGGCGGTTTGCTCCTCTACACCGGGCAAGTCGAGCTCGACACTCGCGATATGCGCTCGCTGCGTGGCATACACCTTTGTGCCGGCTGCCAGACGCTTCACCTGCTCGCGAAAGGCGGGAACGAACTGAAGATAGGCCTTGAAGCCATCCGTGAGAATGCGCTTGTCGAACCTGACCGCGATGGTGTGCAGGCCTGCGACCACGTCTTGCCCTGCCACTCCGCAGATCTCGACGGCTTTGCCCACACCGTCCATGTCCTCTGAAGCGTCAGCGAACACAAGGTCGCCGTCCACCAGCCGCGGCAAGGCGGACGCCTTCTCGCGCGGCAGCTGGGGCATGACAGTTAATTTGGGATCGAGGAGCACCGAATCGGAAGTGTGGATGTCGCCGTAGTGGACGTAGCCCACTACCTTCCGCAATGAGCTCCGCACGCGAGTTCACGCCGTTCTTGAGGAAGGCGAGATGATCACCCAGGCGAACCCGCTTCCACTCCGCCGCAAACCCGGGCAGACGCCGCACGCCCCGCAGCAGCAGCTGAATCGCGGCCTGCTTGAGGTCGCGCTTCTTGGCGATTAAGCGGTCGAGGTTGCCAAGTAGCGCGTCGGTGTGGCCCAAAGTCTTCGCGATCGCCTGCTGCTCCCGGATCGGCGGCGCCGGGATTCGATACGATCGCAAGATCCCCAGGTTGGTGTGAGGCACCCCAGTCTGGATCGCACTTTTCGCGATCTGCTTCTGCCCGTCGCCACTGGCAAAATACTGCAGTACGAACTTAGGGTCATGGCACTCTTCGTCAAGAGTCACCTTCATCTGACTCTGTGATAGGAGGTAGCACTCGTACTCTCCGTGGGGCACGATCGAAACCTGTCCGAGCGTGCCACGCTGCGTGAAAACCAGGTCTCCCGGCCGCGCAAGATTGGCACTGAGGGACTTCGCTTTCGCTGGAGTGACGAACACGAACTCACCCGAAACTGTTGCTGCCGCCATGTTTTGCCCACGGATCACGGGGACGCCAGTGCTCTGGTAGTCGGCCGAAACAAGGTCTGATCCGAACGGCCCTCCCACGATCGCGTTTGCCCGACACGAGGCTGCATCCTTGATCGACAGGCATTTCCAACTGTTCGGAATCAATCCAACTTCCGCCTGCTTGTACCCCTTCATCAGCTCCATGCGATCGCCATCTTCGCCAAATGTCCATCGACTTTGACAGCCAGAGATGCCACTTCGTCAATCAGCCGCGGCAACGGCGTCTGGTAGCGTTCGACCAACTCACGCAGTCGCCCGGTCAACCGCTGCGACACGCGCTCCAACTCGGCCTGCACATCGGTCGTCAGCCGCGCCATCCACTTGTCATCGATCACCAGGGCCTTGATCTCGGCCTCGCTCAGCGTGGGGTACTTCGCGTAGGCCAGCGCGTCGAGCGCGGCATCCTGCTCCTTCATCGCCGTCTTGAGCTTCGACTCCCGCTCGCTGAGCTGCAGCCAGCGCTTGAGCACCGCGCGTTCGTCTTCGGCCTCGGTGTCGCTGCCGATTTCCTTGATGCGGTCCTTCACCTGCTTGGCGTTGATCTTGTCGAAGCCGGCGAAGGCGGCGTCTTCGCCGCTGTGCTCTTCTTCGAGCTCGGCGAGGCTGGCCGAAGTCGCTTCAAGTTCAATCTGCATGGCTTCCAGCGCGGCCTGTTCGGCAGCGAAGAAGCGGGCCACGATCAGCGGCTTCGGGATCAGTTCGCAGATCCAGCCCTTGTCCTTGCGCTTGCCCTTCTTGTCGATCTCGATGATGCGCGCCGGCTTGGCGACCCAGCCGTCGGCGGTGATCAGGTAGGCGTCGTCCTGCATCACGCTGGCCCAGTAGTCCATCAGGCGCTGATAGATGTCGTACGCATCCAGCAGGGGCGCGGTCTTGAAACCGTCGAGCAGATCCTCTGCGATCTGCTCGATCAGCGCCTTGGGGTGGTGGCCTTTGTCGAAGGCGCTGAGCTGGACCGTGGCTTGCGTGCGCCAGGCGCCGAAACGCTGAGTGACAGCCTGCTTGAAGGCGGTGAACTCGGGGTGGCTGAAGATGGCGGCGCGCACGTCCTGCAGCGGCAAGGTTGGGTGGCAATAGCCCGGCCGGACCCTCTCCCCCGGCCCCTCTCCCGCGGGGAGAGGGGAGAACAGCGCGCGCCGCAGACTGGGCATGACTTGCCAGTAGGCGGCCAGCGGGCTGGCGGGATCGTCCAGATCGCGTTCGGGGATGCCGCCGCGCAGATGGGCTTCGATGTCGTGCAGGTCTTCGGGTTCGCTGCTGTCGATGTAGCGCGGCAGGTTGAGGTTGTAGTCGTTCCTGGGGTCGGCGATCTCGCTCAACGGCACCATGCGCGCATAGCGCGGCAGGTCGGCGGCCTTGTGGAAGCTGTCGACGATGCGGTGGATGTCCTGCTCGCGCAGGCGGTTCTTGTTGCCGTCTTTGATGTAGCCGCGGCTGGCGTCGATCATCAGCACGCCGCGGCGAGCGCCGGCGTTTTCCTTGTCGAGCACCAGGATGCAGGCGGGGATGCCGGTGCCGTAGAACAGGTTCGTCGGCAGACCAATCACGCCCTTCAGGATGCCGCTGTCGACCAGCTTGCGGCGGATGGCGGCCTCGGCATTGCCGCGAAACAGCACGCCGTGCGGCAGGATGCAGGCGCCTTTGCCGGTGCTCTTCATGCTGCGGATGATGTGCAGCAGAAAGGCGTAGTCGCCCTGCTTGGCCGGCGGCGCGCCCCAGGCGAAACGCTGGTAGGGGTCGCGTTCGGGCGTCAGGCCCACGCTCCAGGTCTTGACCGAAAACGGCGGATTGGCCACCACGTAGTCGTAGGTGCGCAGCTGCTCGCCGTCCTTGAACTTGGGCGCGGCCAGCGTGTTGCCCTGCTGGATGTTGGCGGTGGGAAAGTCGTGCAGGATCATGTTCATGCGGGCAAGGCCCGCCGTGGTCACGTCCATCTCCTGGCCTTCCAGGGTGATGTGCCGCCCCGCCTGCGCGGCCACCTTGAGCAGCAGCGAGCCCGATCCGCAGGTCGGATCATATGCGGTGGTGGAGGCCTTGGTGTTCTGCGGCGAGATGCCGATCACCTGCGCGATGACGCGGCTCACTTCCGACGGCGTGTAGAACTGGCCCTTGCTCTTGCCACTCTCGGTGGCGAAGTGGCGCATCAGGTATTCGTAGGCATCGCCGAGGATGTCATCGTGCTCGGCGCGGTTGGCCGAGAAATCCAGCTCGGGCTTCTCGAAGATGCCGATCAGGTTGCTCAGGCGATCCACCATCGCCTGACCTTCGCCCAGCTTGTTGGGGTCGTTGAAGTCCGGGAAGTCGCTGCGGGCAAGGCGCTCGTTGGCCTCGATCAGCGGCCGGATGATGTCGGTATTGATCTTGTCGCCGATGCCGGGCTTGCCCTTCAGCGCGACCATGTCGGCGAAGCTCGCGCCAGCAGGAATAAACACCGGCGGGGCGAAGTCCTGGCTGTTCGCGTACTTGTCGCTGATGTACTTGATGAACAGCATGAACAGGACGTAGTCCTTGTACTGGCTGGCATCCATGCCGCCGCGCAGCTCATCGCAGCTGGCCCAGATCGAGGCGTAGAGATCGGATTTCTTGATTGCCATTGCGTTCCTGATGGAGTGGTCGGGCACAGGCGCGGCGGCGAGCTGAAGCTCGGCCGCAGCCAACACCACGAGCCTCGCGTGTCAGTCGGCGGCTCTGCGGTGTGCAGCAAATGCCCGATGGGTTTGATCGGCAGCACCAACGCAGGCGCCACCCAGCGGCGGGAAGAGTACATGCGGCGAGGCCGAAACCAAGCGCCTGCCGAGCTTCAGCCCGTCAGCAGACGCGACAAGTGCCCAGGCACCGCGTTCGACCACACCAGATCACAGGCCAAGCAAGCGAAGAACCGCGTGCCGGCCATCAGGCGCACCGACCGTTCCAGCCTGAGCAGCGGCAAGCCCTCGGGGTGGAAGTGAGCGCCGCTGCCGTCACCGATGGCGATTGAACCGCGCATCAGCTCGGCGCTGCCGCAGGCTGGGCAACAGGTGGGATTGTGGGGCTCATGCATCACTTGGATTCCCGGCACGCGATGGGTGTTTGGATTGGATCACAGGCTGAGCGGTCGGCATCGCCTTGGCTCGGAGGCGGTGGGCGGGCGCAGGCTTTACCGCGCTCGGCGCCAAAGGTCTCAGCGCCTGGCAGCGGAGCGCGGAGGCCGTACATGGGCGCGCGTGATATCGGAGGCCGAAACCCGAACGTGTGCGCAGCGGGCCCGTTCGGTGGAGCACGGGATCGAGACGCGGAGCGACTCGAGTCGATCGGGTTGGGTTTCACCGCCGCTCCGCACCTAGTCTGCGGCGGATTCTGCCGGGCTGCGGCCTCAGGCTGATCGGCTTGCCCAGGCTCAGCGCCGCACCTCAACCCGCGCCAGCGCCCAATCGCGCGGTGCCTGGCTGGACATTTGAGCCAGCCGCGGCAGTAGCAAGGCCAGGCTGATCAGGTCCTGGCGATGATGCAGCACCACCCGCTGCAGCGCCTGCATGCGGCCGTGCCGCAGCGCCTGCAGAAATGCGGCCGGTGCCTGCGCGCCCGGCAGGTCGTCGTGACGCTCAATGCCAAGCAGCCTCGCTTCGACCTCGGCCATGCGGCAGCTCGGCCAGTGCGCCTTGAAGCGCCGCCGCACCGCCGGCAGCAGGTCGTGATGCGGCAGATCGGTCAGAGGATTGCGCTGCCGGCTCAGCCGATAGCGCGCGGCCAGCAGCGGCGCATCAAAACTGCGGCCGTTGTAGCTGACCAGCTGCACCGGCGCCGCCGACAGCCACTGCGCGAAGCGTTCCAGCATCGGCGCCTCGGCGCCCAGGCGTGTGATCCACAGCTGCCGCAACTCCAGCCCCGCTGCACTCCAGCGGCTGTAGCCGAGCATGAAGGCGCGCGTGCCCGCGCCACCGGCAAGGCCGGTCGTCTCGGTGTCGAAATGCAGCAGCGCATCGGTGGGCAGCAGCTGCGGCGCGACATCCGGCAACCACTGCCAGGGCGGCGGCGCTGACAGCGGCAGGTGTTCGATGCGCTCGAACAGACCGGGCGCGATCTCGATGCCGGCGGAGTCCGCTGCAAGGTTCGCTGCCTCAGTCGCGATGACCGGTTCGCTGGCGTTGGGCGACAGCAGCCTCGACTGCGGATGGGTACTTGCTGCGATGCCTGTGCTTGATGCTGCCTTTGCGCAGCCCAGTCCGTGACCCGCCAACTCATGCTCACCGGAGACATCGAACGCGGCGGCCAACCGTTGCGCCGCGGGTGGCAGCTGTCGCGAAGCTCGGTGCTCGGCCGAGGTCGGAACGTTATCTCCCGCCGATACGGCGACATCGCCCGATGCGGCGCTGTCCGCAGCAGCATCGCTCGCCGCCTCATCGGTGCACGCGATTGCGGCATCGCACTCGGCTGGCGCCGCTGCGGCAGCGTGCTCGGCGGCAAGCCCTGCAGCATCACGCGCCCGCAGATGCCGCCGCAGCAACGACTTCAGCCCAGCCGCCGACGGCGTTGTCGCGCACTGAGTCGAACTCGTCGCCCCCGAGCCCGCCGCAGATTCCAGCGCGATCACTTCCGATCGAACACCCACCTCAACCCGCAGCGCGTCCACCGCAACATGCTCCGGCCGTGAACCTGCATCGCCCAGCGCAGTCAGCACAGCCCCGCCCTCAGCCCGCGCCCCGGCTTCAGTCCGCAGCCGTCGCAGCCGTTCCGCCAGCGCGCTCATTCGCTGCCCAGCCCCGCCCACAGGCCCAGCACGCGCAGGGCGAGGCGCTTCGGGCCGTGCTCAACATTGAGCGTCTCGCCATCGACCTGCAGCGCCGCACCCACGCAGGCCGGGCAGCCGGCCGCGCAATCGCAGGCTTCGACCAGCCGCAGCGCGCCCAGCACCAGTGCGGCGCGGCGCTCGTACAGCGGCTCGGTCATGCCGATGCCGCCGGGGTAGTTGTCGTACAGAAACACCGCCGGCGCGAAGCGCGGATCGGCCTCGGCGCCCTCGGGGAGATCACGGCCGAAGCCGTCGATCCGGCTCCAGCTGCCGTCACCGCTGCCGACCGACTGCTGCAGGTCGCGGGCTTCGGCCATCGCGCTCAAACCCGCCACCAGATGCAGCGCATGGGCGGCGGCCAGAAACGCATCCAGCGCGTCCTGTCGCGAACTGAAGCTGGCCTCCAGCACCTCCGCCGGCAGCGACCACCACAGCGCGGTGGTGTGCAGCTCCTGGTCGGGCAGATTGACCGGCCCGTAGCCGATGTTCTCGTGGGTGTAGTAGCGGATTTTCTTGTAGCCCGACACCCGCCGCACCACATGCACCTCGCCGTGGTGACAGGTGCCCTGCCCCGCATTGCAGCCATCGAAACGCTCCAGCACCTTGAGCCGGCTGTAGTCGATCGCATCGGTGTAGTAGTCAACGCTGACCCGCGTCACGTAGGCCTTGCGCCCGGTCCAGTCGAGCTGCTCGACCTGGAACGGCTGTGACTGCAGCAGGTAGATCGCGCCCTCGTACAGGGTCAATGCGGCGGCCGAATAGTCGACCTCGGCGATGATCTGCTGGCGGCCTTCGCTGCGGTCCACCACCACGAAATTGCCATCGGCCACCGAGCGCAGCGACACCGCATTGGCGGGGTAACTGTCGGCGATCCACTCCCAGCGGCCGGCCTCCTGATGCAGCACCTCGGCCTCGGCCAGCACCTCCAGCCAGGGCGCGGGCTCCACCGTGCCGAAGCGCTCGCCTTCGACGAAGGGCAGCTCGAAGGCCGCGCAGCGAATATGGTCGAGCAGAATCAAGGGATGATCGGCATGGATGCGCGCCATCTCGGGGCTTGCGCCCTCGAAGAACTCCGGGTGGCGAACGATGTATTGATCCAGCGCGGTGCTGCCGGCCACCAGCACGCCCAGGCTCGGCCGCCCGCGCCGGCCCGCGCGACCGAGCCGCTGGCGAGTCGCCGCGATGCTGCCCGGATAACCGTTCAGCACCACCACGTCCAGTGAGCCGATATCCACGCCCAGCTCCAGCGCCGAGGTGCCGACCAGGCCATCGATGCGGCCCTCGCGCATCGCGCGCTCGACATCGCGGCGCTCGGTCGGCAGATAGCCGCCGCGGTAGCCGCGGATGCGCTGCGGCAGGCGCGGGTCGTGGTCGAACACGTCCTTCAGGTACTTGGTGATGACCTCCACCAGCAACCGCGTCTGCGCGAACACCAGCACCTTCAGGCCAGATTTGATCGCCAGCCGCGCGATGCGAGTGCTCTGCGAGCGCGCCGAGGCGCGGATGCCGAGCTCGCGGTTGACCATCGGCGGGTTCCACAGCAGCAGATGCTTGTCGCCGGTCGGCGCGCCGCTGTCGGTCACCGCGCTGACCGGCGCGCCGATCAATGCGCTGGCATGTTCAGCCGGGTTACCAATCGTCGCCGAGGCCAGGATGAACTGCGGGTTCGATCCATAGAACGCGCAGATGCGCCGCAGCCGCCGCAGCACATTGGCCAGATGCGCACCGAACACGCCGCGGTAGCTGTGGATCTCATCGATCACCACATAGCGCAGGTTCTCGAAGAACTGCGCCCACTTGGTGTGATGCGGCAGCAGCGCCTGATGCAGCATGTCGGGGTTGCTGATGACCAGATCGCCGTGCAGCCGGATCGCCTGGCGCGCATCGCCGGGCGTATCGCCATCGAAGGTGTGCGCCTTCAGGCCCAGCGCACCGGCGCGGTTCAACTCCAGCAGCTCGGCCAGCTGGTCCTGCGCCAAGGCCTTGGTCGGGAACAGGTACAGCGCCTTGGCGCGCTGCTCCAAGGCGCCGGCAATCACCGGCAGCGTGTAGCACAGGGTTTTGCCCGACGCGGTCGGCGTGACCACCACCAGATTCCGCCCCGCGCGCGCCAGCTGCCAGGCTTCGGCCTGATGGCTGTACAGCCGCTCGATACCGCGCTGCCGCAGCGCATGCGCGAGCTGCGGCGGCAAGTCCGCCGGCAGATCCGCATAGCGGCCGGGCCGCGCCGGCTCGATCGAATGCCCGGTGATACGCCCGCCGTACTTGCGCACCAGCCGGCCCGCCAGGCCATCGGCCTGCACCAGATCAGACGTCGGCGCCACGCTGATCGCGCGGCTGTGGCCTTCATTCAACAGCGGGGCATAGGGCAGCGGTGCGGACATGGGCGGGCTCGGGCGGCGTGGGCGCGCAAGCTGAGCGCGCTGCTGTCTCATGCGCTGAGACAGCAGCCACCGAGAACACCTGCAATGCCGCACACGGCGCCACTCCAAACGAGCAAGCGTCGTTTCGGGCCAAACCGCGCCCGCCACGGCTGCTACATTCGCAGCGACCTTCCCACCGCCGCCGACCCCGCCATGCGCATCACCCGCTGCCATATCGAATCCGAACTCGTCGCCGGCCAGACCCTGGCCCTGCCCGAATCCGCCGCCACCCATTTGATCCGCGTGCTGCGGCTGGGCGTGGGCGATGCGGTGATCCTTTTCAACGGCGACGGCTGCGACTACAGCGCGCGCATCAGCAGCCTCGGCAAACGCACCGCCGAAGTGCAAGTGGAAACGCGCGTGGAGGTGGCGCGCGAATCGCCGCTGCAGGTGACCCTGGCGCAGGCGCTGGCGCGGGGCGAAAAAATGGACTGGGTGCTGCAAAAGGCCACCGAACTGGGCGTGAGCCGCATCGCCCCGGTGGTGACCGAACGCACCGAAGTGAAACTCGACGCCGACCGCGCCGACCGCCGCCTGCAGCACTGGCGCGGCGTCGCCGCCAGCGCCTGCGAACAATGCGGCCGCGCGCGCCTGCCGCAGATCGAAGAACCGCTGGCCCTGCACAGCTTCCTCGCCAAGGCCAAGGCGCCGGGCCATCTGATCCTGGCGCTGGACCCGGACGGCGAACACAGCCTGTCCAGCCTGCCCGCCTTCGATTCACTCAGCCTGGTGATCGGCCCCGAAGGCGGCCTGAGCCCCCGCGACCTCGACCAACTCCGCGCCGCCGGCGCCCACGGCCTGCGCCTGGGGCCGAGGATACTGCGCACCGAGACGGCCGGGATTGCGGCCTTGGCGGCGCTGCAGGCGCAGTGTGGGGATTGGCGGTGAGGAGCGTCGTCCTGGATGGAGTCAGACATGTCCACCTGCCACAAGCAACGTAGGTGAGAGCCCAGGCGAAATCTGATCCAACACGGGTGTGGTGGCTGAGCCCATGCCGGACGAGCAGATCGTTCTGAAGCGCGCGATGTTGGTCGGAGCATTCATCGCGATTCCGGTGCGCACGTTCAGGGCGCCCCGTCGAGCCCTCAGAGCCGCGCTTCACGGGCCCTCCCTGGCCCCGCTGACACCCGCGCTCATGGGGCTAGATTTCGATGTCAGAGAAATCAGTCAGCTCCACACTGTTGGTCGTTTTGGTGGTTTTGGTGGCTTTCCACGGCTTCTTGCGGAGTTCGGGCAGCGCGCCGAGGAACCCAAGCGCGGCGGACTGCAGGCTTGTGGCAAACACGTCGGCCGCAGAGTCGCCGTTCAAGGCGCCAGCCACGCCCCCCTGACGTAGCGCCTCCGGCCGCGCCGCCAAGGGTGCTTGCGGCGAAAACGGTCCACTTGTTGGCGCTGAGCTCGGCAGTTTTTTCGAACGCGGCCCGCCCGTGCTTGGCAAGCCGGGCGGCTGGCTCGATGGTCTCGGACAAGAAGCCGCCGATACCGGCGCCAATCGCTGCGGACAAAGCGCCCTTCCAGGCAGCACTGCCGGCGTCTTCGCCCAGCAGTGCCGCCTGTCCGGCCGACTCGGCCGCGCCCAGCACTCCACCGGTAGCCGCGCCGGTGGCCGTGGTGATGCCGATGTTCAAGGCCACCGTGCCAAAGCTGGCATTCACGCTCGAAGGCAATGCCGCGCCCACGCCACCGGTAATCGCGCCGCCGACGGCGCCCACCGCCAAGCCGAGCCCGAGGAAACCGAAAAACACACCCGCCGCTTCGCCGCCTTCCAAGTCGCGGCTGACGATCTCTACCACGCCACTGATCGCCCCGGTGGCAGCACCGACAGCAGCGCCGATCGCCGCGCCCACCAGCAGCCCGATCAGGATCGACAGCAATTCTTCGCCATTCGGATCCTCCAGCAACAGCGGCAAATTGGCTGCATAGACGTAGGGACTGGCTTGTTGGAACTTCGGGTCTTGGCTCAGGAATCGGCCAATGCTCGGATCGTAGTAGCGCGCGCGCAGGTCGTAGAGTTCGACCGGGTCCCACTCGCGGGAAATGAATCGGTAGTTGCTCTGCAAGCGCAGCGGCCCGAACGGTGCCCGCAAAGCGGCGCCGAACGGAAGGAAGTCGTAGCCGGCCAACAACTGCGAGCTGGCATCGACCAAGGCTCGGATCGAACCTATCGAATCACGCGAGAGATAAGCCCACTCCTGGCCATTGCCCATGAAAGCCGCGCCAGACGGTCCGTACACGTGCCAGCGCCAGCTGCCATCGGCTGCCAGCTCGAGCAGCGGATCACCGCTGAGTGAGCGCACATAGGTGGTGCTGGCGCCATTCACCTGGCGCAGGATGCGCTGACCGCCGGCGTCGAAGTGCACTCGTTGCAGGATCGCGGCGGGCGCCACACCGCGTTCGACCCGCAGCGGCGCGCCGTCGAGCACGTCATAGCCCATCGACAGGTTTCCCTCCGGCTGCGTGGACACCTCGCGCTGTGCCAATGCGCCGTCAGCGCGATAGCTCATCGCCGCAGATGACCCATCTGTGGAGACTGTCTGAGTGCGATCGTGCTCGGCCGCGCTGTAGCTCAAGTCGGCGGCACCGAGTTTCAGCAGGTTGCCGTTTGCGTCATAGCGGAACGCGTCGGTGCTGCCCGGATCGATCTGGCAGGCACTCAGGGCGCCCTTGGTGTTGTAGTCGAGCCGCATCGACCACGCCGCGATGCCGCCACGCGCGGCCACCTCGATCGCCGCGGGCTTACCGCTGAAGAAACCTCGATCACCCACCCCGCCCTCGGTATAGCGGAGGGTTTGGCGCAGGCCCGGGTCCTCGATCAGCACCGGCCACGCCGCGGAGTTGTAGTGCAAACGACGCACCGCCTCGCTGAGGTCCGGACGCTGCCAGCGCTCTTCAATCAACAGACCGTTGCGATCGTAGCGGTAGGCATGACGTTGGCCGTCGAAAGCAAGCTCGGCAGTGCGACCCACACGATCGTATCTCTGCAGAACAGAGAGCGCAGCGGCCGAGCCCAGCGCCGGGTAGTGCGTGGCCAGCACCTTGCTCAGATTGTCGTACTCATAGCCGACCAGCCATTCGGAATCCGCGGTCGAGCCGCTGATTCGGTAGTGCTGGGCAATAGTCTGAACCCAGATGTCGTAGTAGCGCTCTTCGACCACCAGCACCGGATCAACGCCCTGCGGCGATTCGTCCTGCAAGCTCCGCTGGCTTCGTGCAGGCAAGCCTACCGCCAGCAGATCACCTCGCCACAGGCCGTCGAACTCGGTGCTTCGGCGCGCCGGCAGATCCGGCCAGGCGGGGTCTTCCGCGTGTAGCGCGAGCTGTGCGGGGTCCCAGCTTCCCAAGGCGACTCCGGCGCTCGTCGGCCGCGAGTACAGGTCGTACTTGAACCACTGGTAGTACGGAAGCGCGGACGCGGCACCGTCCGGCATCAGCGCGAAGCGAAGCCGGCCGGCACGGTCGTAGACCATGCGCCGGTCGGCGTTGTCATTGGCATGCCGGGTCCGCGTGCGGCGGCCCGTGAAGTCGTACTCGAACTGATCCGACCACCCCATCGGGCTCTGCAGTTCGATCAGGCGTCCGGCCGGATCGTAGTGTCGCCGTCCGAGGTCGTAGCGATCAGGGGCAGTGCCCGCGAGTGCCGCTTCGATCACCACGTCCTGGCGCAGCGTGCTGAGTGTCACCACCCGCTGACCATCGGCGTTGATCGACTCCTCCAGCCGGAACGCGCCGACCGGCTCGCCAAAGCGCCCGTCGCTGAGCCCATAGCGTGTGCGCGCGGTGTGCCCTGAGCCACCCTGTGGCGGAATTGCGAAGTCCGCACCTGGCAGGCCCAGCTGAACCGGACGGCCGAGCGGGGACGCCTCGTAGCGAGTCCGCGCATAGGCGAACGCGCCGGAGTCGGGATTCTGTTCCGCAACCAATCCGCTCAGCGCAGCGGCTGACCAGTCATAGATCGCCAGGTTGGTCGTGTAGTCCAGCAGCCCGGGCCCCATGAGCGGAAGGTCTGCGCCTTGGCTGGTGACCGCCGCTCGTCCCAGCGGGTCGTAGAAGCGCTGTGTCGCAACGACCGAGGTGTCGGCCACCACCTGGGACTGCCGGGTCAGCAGAGCGCCGTCCTGGTAGTCCAGCGACACCTGAGGATGCGTGCCCACGCTGAGCTGGTCAAAGCTCACATCGGCAGCTGCAAAGATGCCGGCCTGCGGATCGGGTGCCTGAGCGCGATCAACGGCAAACAGGCGACGACCGTCGGCAAAGGCCAATACGGTATGCCCCAGCACCAACAGCAGCAGCTGCCGGTCGCGCCGTGCAACCTCGATCACGCCCGCCCGCAGCACCAGTTCGTACGTCCAACCGGTGTCGCCGCCGGTGGACAGCCGCCAGCGCTGCCCAGCATCGATCACGTCGATGTGGACGAGCTCGGTCAAGGGCGCAGCAGCGGCGGTGAAGGCCGCGACGATGTCGGCATCCAGCCGGCTCTGGTCGAGCACCGTCGCAGCGCTTGCGGGCAGCTGCAGGAGCCGCGCGAAGCTGCTGCGTGCCAGCACACTGCGTTCGGGCAACGCGACCAAGCGCCAGCCAGCCAGCGCCTCGTCGCACTCGAGCCGAACATCGCCCGCCACCAGACCGTAGCTGCCCGTGGGCGCCACCGCCCCCAGGGGCTGGATTCGGGCTGACACGAACCAATCGCCCGCGGTGTCGCCCAGGTCGGCATAGTGGATCTGCGCCTCACCCGCGCCGCGGTGCTCGAGTCGACCCTCGTGGGGGGCAAATGCATCGATCTGCCCGCTCCAGTCGGCTGACCAGTCCGGCCCCAGCACGAAGCTCTGCAGGGTGGCAAAGGTCTGTGGTTTGAGGCTGAGCAAGCTGTTGGAGGTGGCACCCGCCACCCCGTTTGCAGCCGGCCAGGTCTGCTGCGGTGACCACAATGCAACCAGGGCTTCTTCGGCATCGACCTCGATCACCGCGTTGTCGAAGTCACCGTAGCGCTTACGCACCGTCTGGCCGTTCGAGGTGAACGCATCGATGGGCCGGAACAGCGTGTCCCAGGCAGAGGCGCGGAAGTCGCTGGCGGCCGGACCGAAGCGGACGTCATCCACCCACAGATCCGCCGATCCAGGATTGTCGATGGCCACGCTCAAGCTCTGTTCGGTGACGCTGCACGTCACCTCAAGCAGCAGCCAGACGTAGCGCCATGCGCCATCGGTTGGCTCCAGCATGTGGGTCTGCGTGGCTGCGCCGACCTGCATCCGCAGCTGCGCCGAAACGGCACCGACCACAGCTGCGCTCGGGGTCTTCACCCATGCGGCGAAAACGTAGCTGCGTGACACGGTTTCGCTGATCGGCGCGGAATAACCGAGCCCCTGGCCCTGCGCTGATCCACCGGCGATCAGCAACGCGGAGTCGCCGCAGTGGGCATCGCCGGCGCGGATCGCGGCCTGCAGGTTCTGCGCCGAGCCGCCCAACGTCCAGCCCTGGATCGACTCGTAGCGCTCGAAGCCCAGATAGCCGACTTGACCCCGGGTACGATCCGCCCCGATCCACTGCGCCACCACGAAGCGACCCTCGGCATCCAGCAGCAGGCTGCTGGACACGCCTGTGGCATCACGCTGCGCCACCGCCGAACCGAACCGGTCACGGTCAATCACGGTATCCAGCGTGAGCCAGTCGGCCGCATCAGGGTCGGCGTCACCCGACCACTGGGCGGCGCTCAAGGCGGCGCCGGCATGGCGCGCCTGCAGCTGCACGCGTGGCGCCAGTCGAGCGAGGCCACTGGGCCACTGCCGCCCCCACAGGCGAGCCTCGCGAGCAACGATGACGCCATCGACCAGGCGCGTGGCCAGAGCAACCTGGTCCAGCCAATTGAGCGCTGCCAGATCGGGATAGTGCTCGAACGCGTACTCGCTGCGCATCGCAAGGCGCTGGGCCTGACCGCGGCTGTCGATATTGTTCTCGATCGTTTCCACCGGCAGCCCGTTGCTGGCGCTGAATGTGGTTTCGCGCCAGTGCACCAGCGACACCCCTGGCTGAGCGGGATCGTAGTCGCGGGCGTCCTCGCGGCGCAGGCGAACGTAGGCACCAAACAGCGTACGGCTGGCCCCGGTGCGCGCATCGACTCTACTGCGAGTGACATCCCAGGTATTGCCTTCAGATCTCAGCAGAAATCCGTCCGCGGTATAGGCTTGCTTCTCTCGAAGCAGACCGTTGAAGAGCGCATACGGCAGGCCAGGATCCGCGGTGGATGGCGCCAACCCGTCAAAGTAGGTGTAGCGCTCACGGCCGAACGGCGTGTCGTCGCCAGCGGTGCCGCGGGCCAATTCAACCTGCGCATACTGGGCACCCAGCCCGAACGGGCCCGTGGTGCCGCTGCTTGGGTAGGTCAATCGCGTCAGCTGCGCTGTGTCCTCGGCCGTGCGAAGGCGGGAGCTCACCACCACATAGTCGTAGATCGCGCCACTGACCCGGCCGTGGAGGCTGCGATGCAGATGGATCTCCTCGGCGGCGTCAAAGCTTGGCCCGACGTAGGTCGCGAATGCAGTTGGCCCGAACAGTCCGGTGCCTGAGGCGCCAGCATCCGGGACGAAGGCCCGGCCGACCAGGGTCTCGGCCAGCGGCGCCGCCTCGCCGTTTTTCAGAAGGAGTACGAAGCTGCGCCCGTCCGGATATCCGTAGGCGATGAAACGATCACCATCGTTGGCGATTTGCTCGGCGTCTGCGGGCAGATCCCGCAGGTAACGCAGCCCGCCACTTGGCTGGCGGTAGTAGATGCGGTTGCCGATCGTCAGATAGTTGCCGGCCACCGTGGGCTGGCGCGGTCCGAGCGCGTAGCGCAATTCCAGCGTGCGTTCGAAGGCGTCCAGCTCGGGGCGGTAGCTCATCACCGCGGTATCGACGCCGCTGGTGACCACGGCCAGGTCGCGACCGTAGGCAAACTGTGGCGATTCGCTGGTCGAGAAATCGCCCAGTCGCGCCGCAACCCAAGTGGTGCCGTTGAAGCGGAACAGGTTGCGCGCATTGCCGACCAGGCTGCCGGCAGCGGCACCCAGCAGAAACGGTGTTTCCGAATCGGTCGGAAGGTCGCGATAGACCTGCCGATCAAGCACGGGGTTCTGCAGAAAGCGGTCCCAGCGATAGAGGCGGACTTCATAGTCGAACTGCTTGCGCTCCTCGTCCACCCGGGTGATGAAGATGGCGCTGGCGAATGTCTCCGAGAGTACGAAGCTCGGCATCGGAGCGTCTGCGTGGGGACTGGGCGCGAACGGCTCAAGTCGCAGCAGACGCCAGGTGGCAAGACCTGACTCCAGCCCTATCAGCTGCAGTTGGGCGATTCCGGTGATCGGGTCCAGGCGCGCGATCAGCGCAAGCGAACCGCTGGCGACAATCGAGTACTGGCCGCCACCGTCCTGCGCAAGCGAACTGCGCTGCCAAGCCAAGGAACGCGCGTCCCAGACGTAGCGCAGCACCTCTGCCACATCGTTCACCGCCAGCACCACAAATCCGGCACCGGCAGCCACCTGATAGTCCATGCCGGGCCGCGGCAGCGGCGGCGCCTGCAACGGCACCGCATCCCAGACGCCATAGCGGCCAAACTGGCGGCGCACGGCCCGGCACCAGACCTGCTCGGGAACAACATGGCCACCAAAGCGCGCGCTGATGACGAAGAAGTCGTCCTGGAGATCGACCGCGAGGCTATCGAGATCAAGGTCGTCCTCGAGCGCACTGTCGATCGCACGGTACGGGTGCCAGCTGCCATTCCAGTCGAACACGCTGACGACCAGCCGACGCTGGTTCAGCGCGTCGTAACGGGCAATAACCGTGTAGTTCGGGCCGATCCAGACGCGCGGCACGCCCGCGCCGGTTTGATCGCGGGTAGCGACGTGCTTCAACTGAGTGCCCCCGATCGCGCGGTGCTGGTAGGTGTAGTCGACCACCGCGCCGTTGGGGAACACTGCGCGGACGAGGGCGCCGGTGGCGAATTCATCGGCACTTCGATTCTCGTAGGTAAAGCGCATGCCGGGCAGCAGCTTGCGCTGATCGTTGATCAGAGCGAACCCGCTCAGATAGCGCTTGAACAGCGCGGCAGGCTCACCGACCGCGTCGGTGTAGCGCTGCAGTTCGTAGCAGAAGCGGACCGTCAATGTGGGTTGTGACTGGCCGGGGTGGACGACTTCGATGGCGTCGAGAAATCTGGTCTCGTAGCGGTCCTGGTAGGCACGCTCGGGGCCCACTTCGACATGCGGCGGAACATACTCCCGAACCGCATCATCGTTGCGCTTGTCCCCATAGTGGAACCGCACCTGACGCCCGGCCGGATCGCTGATGCCACTCAGATACTTGGCGCGCGTGTAGCTCAACCCACCCGCTGGGCCGATCCGCACTTCGTCGTCGGCGAACTCCGTGTAGGTGTAGTGGATTGCGTCGCCGTAGGTGTTGCTGATCGAGCTCAGATTCCAGGCCAAGGTGTAGGTGCCCTGTCCAAGCTGGATCGACGCATCGCTCCAGTTGCCAGTTGCCTGGCCCCAATGCACGCCGCGCTGGCGGGCGTTGGAGGAATCGCCGAAGCGCTTGGTCAGACCATCGATGCCGGTGATCTCCCAGCTGTCGCGCGCAGGGAAGTAGGTGATCACGGAGAAATCGAAACTCTCCGCTTCGAACACCCAGGCGTCGACACCGCGAGAGAGCAGATGCAGCTCGGTGGCGCTGCCGTCGGATCGCCGCAGAAAGAAGGCATCGTCATAGGGCGACAGCGATCCGCGCAGATCACGCTCGATGCTGTCCCCGTCCAGTGACCACCCCAATCCGAGAATGCCGGTCGGCGCCTCGACGTTCCACGTCTGCACCGCGTAGGCGACATCGCTCGAATAGCCCAAGCTGACCTGAGTGGAGAGTCCACCACGGCCCTGGAGATTGATCAGCTCGATCGGCAGGCCGACCTTGCCGGCGAACAGGTTCAGGCTCGACTGCACTGCGCCGACGACGTCAGTGTCCATCTGGAAGTTTCGCAGCGTCGGCACCGACGCACGTTCGGCAAGGGTCTGTGGATTACCCCTACGCGCCTACACTCCACGAGACAGTGACGCAGCACGTTATCTCTCATTCTAGGGAACCTCTGTTTTATCCCAGCCCGGCTGGTAGAATTTGTGCATCACCCACATGACAGTCACCCCATGAAGCAGACCACCTTCGACTCTCTGGCCTACACGGCGAAGAAGAAGCAGACGCGC
>NZ_JBILJQ010000075.1:0-23260 GCF_044377145.1 Aquimonas sp. | reverse complement strand
GACTGCCGACCACGCGCAACCGCGACATCGACAGCTTGCTGCCGATCGAGGGCTGGGCGCCGATCTGCAACTGAGGCTCAGCACGGCGAGTGGGGAAGCGGTAGGTGGCTTGGGCGGACGCATACGTTGAATTCGACACCCCCGGTTTTCAAGCGGCCTGCAACCCCGATTCCATGCGTGCCGCGTTCTAGGCATCGACCGTCACGGTCTGCCAGCAGGAGCGCACACGTGCACACGATTCAGAAGACGAGTGAAGAGTTCAGCCCGGTGCGCAGCATCGGCATGGCCGGGGCGATCAGCCTGCATCTGGCCGCGGCACTGCTGCTGTTGGGTGGCGCCGGCGAGGTGGAAGCGCCGCTGGCAATGGAATCGCCCTTCATTGCTGAGTGGATCCTGCCCGACAAGCCGGTCGAAGTGCAGCCGGTACCACCGACACCGCGGCCGCCGGAGCGTCCGCAAACGGTGGTGACTCCCTCGCCACCTGCCCCTCCGCCGCCACTGCAGATCGAGGCAGCGTGGTCGGAGCCGGTCGCGGCGCCCATCGAAGTGCAGACGGCCCCGGTCGAGCTTGCGGTCGCTGAACCAGCGCGACCCAGCCCGCCGGCCGAACCGAGCCAGCTCGAGTACGCGCAGATGCCGCCGCCGCCGCGCTATCCCTCGCCCGCAGTGCGCGCCAACCAGCAGGGCACGGTACTGCTGCGTATCCATGTGGATTCCGATGGCGTGCCCACCCACGCCGCCGTCGAGCGCAGCAGTGGACACCGCATCCTCGACCGCGCGGCGGTGGAATACGCGATGCGCAAGCTGCGCTTCAAACCCGCGCAGCGTGAGGGCCGCGCGGTGGCAGCGATCGCCCAGGTGCCGGTGGCCTTCACCCTGCCCGGCCGCTCTTGAAGCACGCAGCTCGGGCGCAGGCGCCGACATCGGCGGTGCCTGCACCCGAGCCCGGGTGGACGGTCGTGCAAACAAGCGTTTCCTGCCCCGCAGCCGCAAGCGGCTTGCATCCGTCGGCATGCGGCGGCCGGCGCGACGCTCAATCAAGCAAACCGCATGTTCAAGCTCTCAATCCGTCGACCAGAATCCACGGATTCCAGCCACACCGTGCGCACCCATCCGCCAAGCGGAGCTCAGATCGACCGGGCCCAGCCCTCCCATGGCGTAGACAGGCAGTGCGGTGTGCGCGCGCAGCGCAGCGAAACCGCTCCATCCGAGCGCGTTGGCGTCGGGATGGGTCATCGTCCGCTGCACGGGCGACAGTAAGCAGAAATCGCAGCCGATGCGCTCGGCATGCTGCAGCGAATCGCGGTCATGGCAGGAGGCGCCAACCCGGCTCAGCCTTTCGGGCCGGCTCTGCAGGCTCAGCAAGAATGGCTGCGCCAACTGCGCTCCGATACCCAGCGCAGCCGACAAGGCCAGCGTGGGACGGTCGCGTACGTTCAGCAGCAGCTCGATTGCCGCATCAGTACAGAAGCGGGTGGCGCGCTCGGCCAGCGGCTGCAGCTGCGCCAGCGCGAGGCCAGGCAGACGCAGCTGCAGACGTTGCGCCCCGCCCGCGGCCGCGCATCGCAACAGACGCTCAAGCTCAGCAACGCTGTCGATCTGCGGCGGTGTGATCCAGTAGGTATGCGGCTCACGCAGCAGCGCCAGCGCCGGGCGATCGGCAGGCGGCATCTGCAGTGGATCAATCGTTGCCAGCGGCTGCCAGTTCAAGGCCTGACCCTCGCGCCCGCGCAGCCTGCCCTGCCACTGCGTCACCTGCAGAACATCCAGCCACAGAGTGCGTCCGGGCTGCGCCTGCGGCACGCGGATCAGTTCGGCGCTTGCGCCGATATCGATGCCGAGCTCTTCGTGAAGCTCCCGCCGCAGCGCCGTCCGGGGCGTTTCTCCAGGCTCAAGCTTGCCGCCTGGAAACTCCCACAGGCCGGCGTGCTGGCGGCCAGGCAGTCGCTGCGCCAGCAGCACACGGCCGTCGTCGCCCACCAGCACGCCGGCCACGACGTGCAGCACCGGGTCGACCTCGGCGTCGAGGATCTGCATCAGCGGATACGACGAGGCCGCGTCATCCGCGGCCCCGTGTGATCGTTCTGCCGGCCTCGATCAGGCGATCTGACCGTGGCAATGCTTGTACTTCTTGCCCGAACCGCAGGGGCAGGGATCGTTGCGGCCAACCTTGGCTTCCACGCGCACAGGCGCTTGCCCGGCCACGGCCTGCTGCACCTGCGCAGCTTCTTCGTCCGCACTGTAGCCACCGGCACTTTCGTGCTGGAACTGCATGCGCTTGGCTTCTGCCTCGGCGCGCCGGCGCTCCTCGGCTTCGAGCTGCTCGATTTCGTCGTCCGAGCGGATGCGCACGCGCGCCAGCATGGTGGTGACTTCGCGCTTGACCTTTTCGAGCATCTCGGAGAACAGTTCAAACGCTTCCCGCTTGTACTCCTGTTTCGGCTGCTTCTGCGCATAGCCGCGCAAATGGATGCCCTGACGCAGGTAATCCATGCGCGCCAGATGCTCCTTCCAGCTGCTGTCGAGTACGGTCAGCATCACGTGCTTCTCCAGCGCACGCATCAGCTCGCTGCCAACCTGGGCCTCCTTCTCGCGGAACAGGCGATCACCGGCTTCGGCCACGTGGTTGGCGATGTCTTCGGCGGTCAGCTCTTCGGCTTCGGTGACGAGCTTCTGCAGGTCCAGCTGCAGGCCAAAGTCGGCCGCCAGCACTTTCTCAAGCCCCTGCACGTCCCACTGGCGGTCAACCGAGTTGACAGGCACGTGCTGCTGGGTGACTTCGGTGAACACGTCAGCGCGGATATTGGCGACGGTTTCATGCACATGCTCGGTGTCGAGCAACTCGTTGCGCTGTTCGTAGATGACCTTGCGCTGATCATTGTTGACGTCGTCGAAGTCGAGCAGGTTCTTGCGCATGTCGAAGTTGTGCGCTTCGACCTTGCGCTGGGCCTTCTCGATCTGACGGCTGACCAAGCGGTCTTCGATCGCATCGTCGTCCTTCATGCCGAGGAAGGCCATCGCCTTCTGCACCCAGTCGGCGGCGAAGATGCGCATCAGATTGTCTTCCAGCGACAGGAAGAATCGCGACGAACCCGGATCACCTTGGCGCCCGGAACGCCCGCGCAGCTGATTGTCGATGCGTCGTGACTCATGCCGCTCGGTGCCGATGATGTGAAGGCCACCAGCGGCCAGCACCGCATCATGACGCTGCTGCCATTCGGCGCGCACGCGCTCACGGTCGGCTTCGGTCGCCTGCTCGCCAAGTGCAGCGAGATCGGCTTCAAGCGATCCGCCGAGCACAATGTCAGTACCGCGTCCGGCCATGTTGGTGGCGATGGTGACTGCACCCAGACGCCCGGCCTGGGCGACGATATGAGCCTCGCGCTCGTGCTGCTTGGCGTTCAGCACCTCGTGCGGAACCTTGCCCTTCTGCAGCAGGCCGGCCAGCAGCTCAGAGGTCTCGATCGAAGTGGTGCCGACCAGTACCGGCTGGCCGCGCTCGTTGGAGGCACGGATGTCCTCGACGATCGCCCGGTACTTGGCCTCCTTCTTCAGGAACACCAGGTCGGACATGTCCTTGCGCACCATCGCCCGATGGGTCGGGATCACGGTCACTTCCAGCCCGTAGATGCTCTGGAACTCGTAGGCTTCGGTGTCAGCCGTACCGGTCATGCCGGACAGCTTCTTGTACATGCGGAAGTAGTTCTGGAAGGTGATCGATGCCAGCGTCTGGTTCTCGCGCTGGATCGGCACGCCCTCCTTGGCCTCGACCGCCTGATGCAGGCCATCGGACCAGCGGCGCCCCTGCAGTGTACGTCCAGTGAACTCGTCGACAATGATGACCTCGCCGTCGCGCACGATGTAGTCGACATCGCGCTGGAACAGCGCATGCGCGCGCACCGCAGCGTTCAGATGGTGCACCACCGCAAGATTGTGCGCAGCGTAGAGGTCCTCATCACCCTTGAGAATGCCGGCCTCGCGCAGCAGCTGCTCGGCGTGTTCCATGCCGGCTTCCGACAGGTGCACCTGCTTGCCTTTCTCGTCCACCCAGTAGTCGCCATCGCCCTTCTCGTCGCCCTGGCGGATCAGCCGCGGAACGATCTTGTTGACGCGGATATACAACTCGGGTGAATCGTCGGCCGGGCCGGAAATGATCAGCGGCGTACGCGCTTCGTCGATCAGGATCGAGTCGACCTCGTCAACGATCGCGTAGTGCAGGCCACGCTGGAAGCGATCTTCGCTGCGCAGCGCCATGTTGTCGCGCAGATAGTCGAAGCCGTATTCGTTGTTGGTGCCGTAGGTGATGTCGGCAGCGTAGGCGGCCTTCTTGTCGCCATGCGGCATGCCCGGATAGACCACACCGACCGACAGCCCCAGCCAGTTGTAGACGCGCCCCATCCAGGCTGCGTCGCGCTTGGCCAGATAGTCGTTGACGGTCACCACGTGAACGCCCTTGCCTTCCAGCGCATTCAAGTACACCGCCAGAGTCGCGACCAGCGTTTTGCCCTCACCGGTGCGCATTTCGGCAATGCGGCCCGAATGCAGCACCATGCCGCCGATCATCTGCACGTCGTAGTGGCGCATGCCCAGGACGCGGTGCGACGCCTCGCGCATCACCGCGAACGCTTCGGGCAGCAGTTGTTGAGTGGTCTCTCCCTTGCCCAGACGCTCACGAAATTCGGCGGTTTTGGCCTGCAGCTCAGCATCGCTGAGCGCCTGCATGGCAGGCTCCAAGACACTGATGCGCGACACGGACTTGGAGAACTGCCGCACCTGGCGCTCGTTGCGGCTGCCAAAGATGCGGGTCAGAAGGGCGTTGAACATGGCGAATTCCGGGATCGGTGGCGGGCCACCGGGTAGAAGTGAAAGAGCTCGAACGAGCGCCGGTGAACGCAGCAACGAAAAAGGCCGCGTGGTGGCGGCCTTTTGGGCGCGCTCGGCGCACCGCGCCAAGCATTCTAACCTGTGGGTCACCCGGCCGCGAATCAAGTGCGGCCGGAGACTGCGGGCACGGATGAATCCTCAGCCGCGCTGGCGAGCCTCGCGCAGGAACGGATGCGGGTTGACGGTGCGGCCGTTGTGGATCACTTCGATGTGCACATGCGAACCGGTGGCGCGGCCGGTCGAACCCATCTTCGCAATCAATGAGCCGGCGCGGACGCGGTCGCCTTCCTGCACCAGATTTTCCTGATTGTGCGCGTAGCGGGTCACGTAGCCATTGCCGTGGTCGATATCGACCATGTTGCCGTAGCCCGGGTGGCGCCCCGAGAACGCGACCACACCGTCAGCGACGCTGAGAATGTCGGTGCCGCGGGGACCGTTGAAGTCGACCCCCGAATGGAAGTGGGTACGGCCGGTGAAGGGATCGATGCGGTTGCCGTAGGTCGAGGAGGCGTAGCCGGACCGCACGGGACTGCCAGTGGGCAGCATCGACTGCTCCAGTTCGCGGTCAAGCAGCAGGCTTTCAAGCACGGCAAGCTGATCGCCCTGAGCGGCCATCTGCGCCGCCAGCTGTTCGAGCGAATCCACCAGCTCCTGCTTGCTGCGGTTGGAGACGGCGCTCATGTCTTCCGGGCCGCCCAGCGCCGGTGGCTCGGAGAAATCGAATTCACCATCCTCAAGCCGACCGACCTGGGTCAGGCGCTCGCCGAGGGCGTTCAATCGGTTGGCGTGGGCCTGCAGCTGGCCCAGGCGCGCAGCCATGGCGTTCAATTCTTCTTCGGCCTCAAGCCGCGCCTCTGTCAGCGTTTCACGCTGCGCAGCCAGCTCGGCGTCCAAGCTTTCGAGTTGGTGCATGGCGACACTTTCGCTGGAGCGCAAGGCCCAGCCTAGGCCAACACCACTGCCCACCAGAAGGGCCAAGGCGGCAAGGCTGCCGCCGATGAGGCGCGGATCACGCAAGTTCAACTTGCGCGGCGCCTTCAGGAAACTCGCTACGATGATGACGTTCATGGAACTCCGGTCACGCGTTCGCCCATGCAGACTTTTCAAAAGAGCACCTTCCAGTCGCTGCTCACAGCGAAGGCCGGTTCTACCCTTGATGGCGTTATCGAGCGGGCCCGTGCCTTGGACACGCTCGATAGACGTCTGCGTCAGTCCCTACCCGAACCCGCAGCCAGCCAATGCAGGTTGGCCAACGTGCGCGACGGCAGGCTTGTCTTTCTGGTCACCTCGCCGATCTGGAAGTCGAAGCTAAGGCTGTACGCGGACGTGTTGCTGACCGCGGCCGCCGAAGCCGGAATTCAAGCTCGCGAGCTCACCGTGAAAGTGGCGCCGATGCTGACCGTTCCCCCGGAGCAGGCATCGCACTCACCATTGTCTCCAGCGGCTGCAGCAGCGTTGCGGGAAGCCGCCATCCAGGCGACCGATCCCGAACTCCGCCAGCAACTGCTGGCTTTGGCCTCCATGGCCGATCCAACTTCCTGATGCTGCTTTCAACGAGGGCAAAGCCCCGGGCCGCCAAATTGGCAGCCCAATAACTCGGTTTGGTTAAACAGCCGCGTGGGCGTGAGCCGGGTGCGCGTAGGAGATCGGGGCGGTGGCCTCGTTCTCGAAGGTGACTTCTTCCCAGGCGCTGCGGTCGGCGAGCATCGTGCGCAGCAGCTGATTGTTCAGCGCGTGGCCCGATTTGTAACCGTAGAAGGCGCCGATCAGGCTGTGACCCAGCAGATAGAGGTCACCGATGGCGTCGAGAATCTTGTGCTTGACGAATTCGTCCTCGTAGCGGAGGCCGTCTTCGTTGAGGACGCGGTAGTCGTCCAGCACGATGGCGTTGTCCATCGAGCCACCGAGCACCAAGTTGCGCTCGCGCAGCATCTCGATGTCTTTCATGAAGCCGAAGGTGCGCGCGCGGCTGACTTCCTTGACGAATGAGGTCGTCGAGAAGTCGATCTCGGCGCTGGAGGTTCCGCGCGCAAACACCGGATGCTTGAAGTCGATGGTGAAGCCGACCTTGAAGCCCTCAAAGGGCTCGAAGCGGGCCCATTTGTCGCCGTCCTTGACGGTGACCGTCTTCTTGATGCGGATGAACTTCTTGGCGGCGTTCTGTTCTTCGATGCCGGCGCTCTGCACCAGAAATACGAAGGGGCCGGCCGAGCCGTCCATGATCGGCACTTCGGCCGACGAAAGATCGATGTAGCAGTTGTCGATGCCCAAGCCGGCCAGCGCCGACAGCAGGTGCTCGACCGTGGAAACCTTGACGCCGTCCTTGTTGACCAGCGTACTGGCCATGCTGGTATCGCCAACGCAATGTGCGCATGCCTTGACCGGGGCCGCTTCGGGCAGATCCGTGCGGATGAACACGATGCCCGTATTGACCGCGGCGGGGCGCAGAGTCATGAAGACCTTCTCGCCAGAATGGATGCCGACGCCGGTGGCACGGATGGCATTGCGGAGCGTGCGTTGTCTGATCATGCGTGTGCGATCTCCCGGACGGAGCGCGTGAAAAACCTGCCGGAGGATAGCACAGCGACTCTGTCACGCAAGCGCAACAGTCGGGGAAAACCGACATCACGTTGCATTTTCGCGACAGCGACCCAGACGCGCCCGCAGCCCGGGAACGGTCGGGCTGCGGACACGCTGCATCGAAGATTCAGTCGGCCTGACGGCGCAGGAAGGCTGGAATATCGAGGTAGTCGACCGGCAAATCCGCCGTTGCGACCTTGCCCTCCGGCTGGCCCCGACCGCGTCCCGCCGGTGCAGCCATCGGCTCGACCATCATGCCGGTGGTCGCATCGCGCAGGCCTGCGACCGGGCGCAGACGCGGGGTTTCGACCTTCTCGATCTTTTCGCTGCGCGGCTGGGTGCGAGCCGAAACGCCGCGGTTCAGCCCTGTGGCGACCACGGTGACCCGGACTTCGTCCTGCATGTCCGGATCCAGCACGGTGCCGATCACCACGGTCGCGTCTTCGGAGGCAAACTCCTCGATGGTGCGGCCGACTTCGTCGAACTCGCGCATCGTGAAGTCCGGTCCTGCGGTGATGTTGACCAGGATGCCGCAGGCGCCGGACAGATTGACGTCGTCCAGCAGCGGATTGCTGATTGCCTTCTCGGCCGCTTCCATGGCGCGCTCCTCGCCGCGGGCCGAGCCCGAACCCATCATCGCCATGCCCATCTCGCTCATCACCGTGCGCACGTCGGCGAAGTCGACATTGATCAAGCCTGGACGAACGATCAGATCGGCAATGCCCTGCACCGCGCCCTGGAGTACGTCGTTGGCGGCGCGGAAGGCATGCACCATGGTGGCGTCACGGCCCAGCACGGTGATCAGCTTCTCGTTGGGAATGGTGATCAGCGAGTCGCAGTGGCTCGACAGCTCCTCGATCCCCTTCAGCGCCACCTGCATGCGCCGGCGACCCTCGAACGGGAACGGCTTGGTCACCACCGCAACGGTCAGGATGCCCATCTCCTTCGCCAGTTGCGCGATTACCGGCGCAGCGCCGGTGCCGGTGCCGCCGCCCATGCCGGCGGTGATGAACACCATATCGGCGCCGGTGATGGCCTCGACAATCCGCTCGCGATCCTCAAGTGCGGCCTGACGGCCGACTTCCGGGTTGGCGCCTGCACCCAGGCCCTTGGTGACGCCGGAGCCGAGCTGCAGGATGTGTTTGGCGCCGGTGCCCCGGATCGCCTGTGCGTCGGTGTTGGCGCAGATGAACTCGACGCCGTCGAGGGCTGAATTGACCATGTGCGCGACCGCGTTGCCGCCGCCGCCGCCCACCCCGATGACCTTGATGACTGCATTGGGTGCAGTCCGCTCCACCAGTTCAAACATGTCGTCTCCTCCGTTCCTTGAAACACGTGTTGCTGCAAACCCCTGATTCATTCGCCCCGCCGCGTCCCGCGGCAAAGCCCCTAGAACTCGCCGCGAAACCAGTTGCGCAGCCGCCCGAAGGCGCTGCCGACCTTGCCTGGCACCACCGTCGGGCGCCGCGGGTGTTCCTGATGGCTGCCGAACAGCAGCAGGCCGACGCCAGTGGCATGCACCGGATTGCCGACCACTTCGCCCAGACCACCGACGTATTGCGGAATGCCGATACGTACCGGCATGTGCAGCATTTCCTCGGCCAGCTCGGCCACGCCTTCCATCCGCGAGGCGCCGCCGGTCAGCACCAGGCCGGCGCGGATCAGCTCTTCGAAGCCGGAGCGACGCAGCTCGGCCTGGACCATCTCGAAGATCTCCTCGTAGCGGTTCTGCACCGCCTCGGCCAAGGCCTGACGGGCCAGTCGGCGCGGCGGTCGATCACCTACGCTCGGCACCTGGATGCTCTCCTCGGCCGTGGCCAGCTGGGCCAGTGCACAGGCGTAGCGGACCTTGATCTCCTCGGCGTGTGGCGTCGGTGTGCGCAGCAGGTGCGCGATGTCGCTGGTGACCTGGTCTCCGGCGATCGGCAATGAGGCCGTGTGGCGGATCGCGCCTTGGGCGAACACCGCAATATCGGTGGTGCCGGCGCCAATGTCGACCAGGGCCACGCCGAGTTCTTTCTCGTCGTTGGTCAACACCGATTGCGCCGAGGCCAGGCCCGACAGAATCAGGTCATCGACCTGCAGGCCGCAGCGCTGCACGCACTTGCTGATGTTCTGCGCCGCCGACTGCGCACCCACCACCAGATGCGCCCGCACCTCCAGGCGCACGCCGGACATGCCTACCGGATGGCGGATGCCTTCCTGCGAGTTATCGACGATGTACTCCTGCGGGATCGCGTGCAGGATCTTCTGATCCGACGGAATCGCCACCGCCTTGGCAGCTTCGAGCACCCGCTCCATGTCGCCGTAGCTGACCTCGCCGTCCTTGATCGGCACGATCCCGGGCGAGTTCTTGCACTGGGTGTGGCTGCCGGAGATCGACGCGTAGACCGAGCGGATCTCGCAGCCGGCCATCACCTCGGCTTCTTCGATCGCGCGCTGGATCGAATTCACCGTCGACTCGATATCGACCACCACGCCACGGCGCAACCCGGTCGAGCTGTGGGTGCCGATTCCGATCACCTCGATTGGTTCACCGGGGGTGTATTCGCCCACCAGGGCGACCACCTTCGAGGTGCCGATGTCGAGTCCGACGATGAGGGCCTTGTCACCTTTGCGATTCATATCTGTTGTCTCGGTGCGGCGGTGTTGTCGGTGTCCGGTGCGGCCCACCGCAGGGCAAAGCCATTGGCGTAGCGCAGATCCGCGCGCAGCAGGGGACGCGCTTCCGCGCGCAGCAATTCGGGCAGGGCGGCAACCAGCCGCTGCAGTCGAGGCAGCGGCTCGATCCGGCCCAACATCAGTTCGGCGCCGTCGTTCAAGCCCATTGACCAGCTGCCGCGCGGGCTCAGCTGGATCCACTCGATGCGCTTTGGCAGGCCGGCCAGCAGCCCCTGGCTCTGGCGGTACATGTCCATCAGCTGCTGTGTGTGTGCCTCCGGCCCTTCGAACTGCGGCAGGCCCTGCAGGCCGTCGATACCGGGCACCTCGAACAGCACTCCGGTTTCGGCCAGCAACCGACCCTCGCCCCAGCGCGCGATGGCGCGATGCTCGGTAATCAGGATTTCCAGCGTATCGGGCCACTGCTTGCGCACCACCACCCGCTCGACCCAGGGCAGCGCGGCCAGGCTCGCGTGCACTTCGGCCAGATCGACCGCGAAGAATCCGCTGCCCAGGTGCGGCCGAGCGGCCGCCTGCACCTGCTCCGCACTGACGCGCTGGAACTCGGCCGACACCCGCAGTTGGGTCAGCGGCCAGCGTTCGGAGGCGAACCAGCCGTTCAGCACCGCAACCACCGGCAGGATCACTACCGCGAGTGCGAACAGCCAGGCGAGAAGACGGACCAGTGCGTTCATGCGGGGGCATGCCCTCCCGCGGACGGGGTGTGGGCAAGCGTCTGGGCGAGGATCTGCAGGCACAGCGCATCGAAACCGATGCCGGACTGGCCGGCCGCCTTGGGCACCAGCGAATGGCTGGTCATACCCGGCGCGGTATTCACTTCCAGCAGCCAGTTGCGGCCCTGCCGATCGCGCATCACATCGACCCGGCCCCAACCACGACAGCCCAGCGCAACGAACGCCGCCAGCGCGAGTGCGCCGAGTGCGACTTCTTCATCGCCACGCAGGCCAGGACACAGGTATTGAGTCTCGTCCGACACGTACTTGGCGTCGAAGTCGTACCAGGCGCCCTTGGGGACGATCTGGATGCTCGGCAGCGCGCGCCCGTCGAGGATGCCAACGGTGAACTCGCCGCCTTCGATCAGTTGCTCCATCAGCAGCTCGCCCGGATAGCGCGCTGCCAGCGCGATCGCTTGGTCGAGGTCGGACTCGTCGAAAACGCGGCTGACGCCAACGCTACTGCCCTCGCAGGCCGGCTTGACGATCATCGGCAGGCCCAGGCTGCGCGCGGCAGCATGCACGTCGTCGCCCTTCGACAGGCGCGCATAGCGCGGGGTCGGCAGACCCAGCGCCAGCCAGACCTGCTTGCTTCGGATCTTGTCCATCGACAGCGCTGAGCCCAGCACATCGGAGCCGGTATAGGGCACGCCATAGGCTTGGAGCAGGCCCTGCACGATTCCGTCCTCGCCGCCGCCGTGATGGCCGTGCAGGATGTTGAACACGCGGTCGACGCTGCCGGTCTGGAGCAGAGCACGCAGAGCGGGGATGCCGTCGACGGCGAACGCGTCGACGCCGCTGCGCAGCAGCGCTTCGAGCACATTGCAACCGGAGTCCAGGGACACCGAGCGCTCGCTGGACGTGCCGCCGAGCAGGACCGCGACGCGACCGAACGGGTTTGAGTCGAGTGGGGTGGTGGTCATGCGGGCTCATCCTTGAGGCCGTGAAGGTCGAGGCCATTGGCGGCCAGGTGCTGGCTGCTGCGACCGATATCGCCGGCACCGGAGAGGATCAGCAGATCGCCGTCGTGGAGCAGGTCGGGCAAGGTCGCGGCGAGATCACGCGGGTGGTTGACCAGCACCGGATCGATGCGGCCGCGGGCCCGGATCGCGCGCGCGAGGGCGCGGGCATCGGCGCCGGGAATCGGCGCCTCACCTGCTGGATAGACCTCGGTCAGCAGCAACACATCGACCTCGCTCAACACGGCGGCGAAATCGTCCAGCAGATCGCGGGTGCGGCTGTATCGGTGCGGCTGAAAGGCCAGCACCAGGCGCCGCTCGGGCCAGCCGCCGCGGGCCGCAGCAATGGTTGCGGCCAGCTCGCGCGGATGGTGGCCGTAGTCATCGACCAGCTCGGCCTCGCCATGCCGCAGTTGCAGCGCGCCCAGGCGATTGAAGCGGCGCCCCACGCCCTGGAAGCTCTCGAGCGCGCGTGCAATCGCGTCGGGCTCGACGCCGAGCTGCCAGCCCACCGCGGCGGCGGCCATCGCGTTCTGCACATTGTGCAGGCCGGGCAAGTTCAGGGTGGCCGCCTGCGTAGGCATGCCGGGCAGGTGCAGCTGGAAATGCATCTGCGCGCCGTGCTGACGGACATCGGTAGCGCGCACATCGGCGTCTTCGGCGAATCCATAGGTGACCAGGTGGCGCGGCATTTCCTCGGCCAGTGCGCGAACTTCGGCGTCGTCGATGCACAGCACCGCCAGCCCGTAGAACGGCAGCCGATGCAGGAACTCATGGAAGGCGGCGCGCACGCGATTGAAGTCGCCGCCGTAATTCTCAAGGTGGTCGGCATCGATATTGGTCACCACCGCGATCAGCGGGGTCAGCCGCAGAAAGCTGCCATCGCTTTCATCGGCCTCTGCAACCAGCCAGTCGCCCTGCCCCAGCCCGGCATTGGCGCCGGCGGAAAGGAGCTTGCCGCCGATCACGAAGGTCGGGTCGAGCGCGCCTTCCGACAGCACGCTGGCGGTCAGGCTGGTGGTGGTGGTTTTGCCGTGGGTGCCGGCGATCGCGATGCCGCGACGGAAGCGCATCAGCTCGGCCAGCATCTCGGCGCGCGGCACAATCGGAATCCGCTCGGCGCGCGCGGCGACCAGCTCGGGGTTGTCGGCGCGCACGGCGCTCGACACCACCACCACATCGGCGCCGGCGACGTTGGCCGGGCGATGTCCGATGTCGACCCGCACGCCTTTTTCGCGCAGACGCGCAGTGACAGCGCCGTCGGCGAGGTCCGAGCCCGACACCGTATAGCCGAGGGTGCACAGCACCTCGGCGATGCCGCTCATGCCCACGCCACCGACGCCGACGAAGTGGACGCGGCAAAACGCGCTGGCGATGTCGCCGTGTTCTGACAGGCGCCTCATGCGCTGATGTCCTCCATGCAGATTCCAGCCACGCGGGCAGCAGCGTCGACGCGGGCGAGCGCGCGGGCGCATAGCGCCATCGCCAGCCGGCGCGCGGGATCGGCCGCCAGTTCGCTCAGGGTGGCCGCCAGTCGCAGCTCGAAGTCGTCACCCTCGACGAGCTTCAGCGCGGCCTGGTTCTCGACCAGATAGTCGGCATTGCGGCTTTGGTGATCGTCAGCGGCGGTCGGCAGCGGGACCAGCACGGCAGGCAGGCCGACCGCGCACAGTTCGGCCAGGGTCGAGGCCCCGGCGCGGCACACCACCAGATCGGCCCAGGCGTAGGCACCTGGCATATCGCTGATGAAGGCATTGAGCTCAGCCTGGATGCCGAGCGCGGCATAGGCATCGGTGGTCGGCTGCAGTGCGGCGACGCCGGTCTGGTGGCGGATCTCGCAGCGCAGGCCGCTGCGCTTCAGCGCCGCAGGCAGATGCAGATTGAGCGCGCGCGCGCCTTGGCTGCCGCCGATCACCAGCAGACGCAGCAGACCGGAGCGGCCCTGCAGGCGCAATTCCGGCGCTGGCAGTTCGGCGATCTGCGGCCGCACCGGATTGCCCACGACGAGTTCGCGGCGCGCGGGGAAGCTGTCGGGAAAGCCGACCAGCAGGCGCGGAGTCAGCCGAGCCAGCAGGCGATTCGTCAGACCCGGCGCGCGGTTGGATTCGTGCACGATCAGCGGCCGCCGCAGCAGCCACGCGGCGATGCCGCCCGGCGCAGCCGCGAAGCCACCGAAGCTGATCACGCTGCGCGGGCGCAGACGGTGAATCAGCCCGACCGCGCCAAGCACGGCGCGCAGCAGCTGCAGAGGCGCCAGCAGCCGACGGCCAAGCCCGCCGCCGCGCAAACCGCGCACGCGCAGGGTGTGCAGCGGAATGCCGGCGGCCGGCACCAGCCGGGTTTCCATAGCGCCCTCGGCGCCCAGCCAAACCACCGGCACCGCGCGCGCGGCGAGTTCGCCGGCGACGGCGAGACCGGGAAAAATGTGCCCACCGGTGCCGCCGGCAAGGATCAGTACCGGCGCGACAGTGGCGCCCGCAGTTGCGACAAGCTTCGGCGCGTTCATGGCAACGCTCCGAGCTTGGGCTCGATCCGGCCACCGTCACGTGCGTGCGTGCGCACCGGCTCGCGGCTATTGAGCGGGCCGGGCCGGAACACCGGCGACGACATCGGTTTTGCAGTCGCCGCGCGCTCTCCCGTGCCGTCCTGCAGGGCATCGCGCGCAGCCAATGAGCGGCCCAGCAACTCGGCGGGCTCCAGCACATCTTCGCCGCGCAGACGACCCGACTGCCGGCGCGCGCGTTCGGTCTCGTAGCTGACCCGCAGCAGCAGGCCGATCGCCGCGCAGCTCATCATCACGCTGGAACCGCCGGATGAGATCAGCGGCAGGGTCAGGCCCTTGGTCGGCAGCAGGCCCAGATTCACGCCCACCGATACCAGGGTCTGCAGGCTCATCCACAGGCCGACGCCAAACGCACAGTTGGCGGCGAACATGCGGCCCATTTCGGTCGCCTGCATGCCCAGCCAGAAGGCTCGCCCGGCCAGCAGCACGAACAGGCCGATCAACACCACCACGCCGATGAAGCCGGTTTCCTCGGCGATCACGGCGAAGATGAAGTCGGTGTGCGCTTCCGGCAGATAGAACAGCTTCTGCACCGACCCGCCCAGCCCGACACCATCGAACTCACCGCGGCCGACCGCGATCAGCGCATGGGTCAGCTGATAGCCGCTGCCGAACGGGTCAGCCCAGGGATTGATGAAGCCGACCAGACGGGCCATCCGGTAGGGCTCGTAGATTGCCAGTGCGGCCAGCCCGGCCACACCGAGCACCGCCGGCGCCAGCAGATGGCTCAGCCGCGCCCCGCCCAGCCACAGCATGCCGAAGGTGATGGCACACAACAGTACGGTCGAGCCGAAGTCGGGCTGGGCGAGCAGGAACACACTCAGGGCACACATCACCACCAGCGGCTTGAGCACGCCCCAGGGCCGCTCCTGCAGCTGATCGCGGTAACGCACCATGTAGGCCGAAAGCCACACGATCAGCAGCAGTTTGACCGCCTCCACCGCCTGGAAACCGAAGAAGCGGAACTCCAGCCAGCGCCGCGCGCCATTGACCTCCCGACCCAGCCCGGGCACCAGCACCATGCCCAGCAGGACGACCGCCAGCAGCAGCAGGGTGCTGCCGTGGCGCTCGATGTAGCGCAGCTCCATCCGCGCGATCACCATCGCGCCGACCGCGCCAACGGCGAGAAACATCAGATGCCGCTGCAGGTAGAAGAACGGGCCGACATCATGCCCTTCGGCCACCGCCAGCGAACTGGAGGCGACCATCACGATGCCGATGCTGGCCAGCGCGACCACCACTGCAAGCAGCACGCGGTCGAACTCGCCGCCGAGCTCTTCGCGCTTCATCGCCTGTGGAATCGAGAGGCCGAACATCAGCGCACCTTTAAGGTAGCGAGCCCGACCAGCACCAGCACCACGGTGATGATCCAGAAGCGGACGATCACGCGCGGTTCGGGCCAGCCCTTGAGCTCGAAGTGGTGATGGATCGGAGCCATTCGAAACACCCGTCGACCGGTCAGTTTGAAGCTGGCGACCTGGATCATCACCGACAGGGTTTCGATCACGAAGATGCCGCCCATGATCACCAGCACCAGCTCCTGGCGGACGATCACGGCCAGCGTGCCCAGCACCGCGCCCAGCGCCAGCGCGCCGATATCGCCCATGAATACCTGTGCCGGATAGGTGTTGAACCACAGGAAGCCGAGGCCCGCACCACCGATCGCGGCGCACAGGATCACCAGCTCGCCCGCGCCCGGAATCTGCGGGATCATCAAGTACTGCGAGAACACCGCATGGCCGGACACATAGGCGAACACACCGAGCGCGGCAGCGACCAGCACGGTCGGCATGATCGCCAGGCCGTCGAGGCCGTCGGTCAGGTTGACCGCATTGGAGAAGCCGACGATCCAAAAATAGGCGACGACCACGAAGCCGATTCCCAGCGGCAGGGCGAAGTCCTTGACCAGCGGGATATGCAGGGCGGTGGCTGCCGGGACATCGGCGGTGGCGTAGAGCGCAATCGCGGCGATCAAGCCGAATACAGACTGCAGGGCGTACTTCCAGCGCGATTTCAGGCCTTTGGGATCACGCCGGACAATCTTCAGATAGTCGTCGAGCCAGCCGATGAAGCCGAACGCGACGAGCACGCCGAGCAGGATCCAGATATAGCGGTTGCCGAGATCCGCCCACAGAAGAGTGCTGGCCGCCACCGTCGACAGGATCAGGGCGCCGCCCATGGTCGGCGTGCCGGCCTTGGAGAAGTGCGAACTGGGCCCATCGCTGCGGATCGGCTGGCCGCCGGACTTCAATGCCGCCAGCCGACGGATGAAGGCCGGCCCCAACCACAGCGAGAGGCCGAGCGCCGTCAGCGCGCTCAGGATGGCGCGCAGAGTCAGGTAGTTGAAGACCGCGAAGAAGCGCGCGTAGTCGTCCAGCCAGCGGGCCAGTTCAAGCAGCATGGCCACCTCCGCCGTTGGCGCCATCGAACAGCGCCGCCACGACCTGCTCCATGCGGCTGCCGCGCGAGCCCTTGACCAGCACCCGCAGGCCCGACCGCAGCTGGCTGCGCAGCGTGTCTGCCAGCGCCGGCTGCGTGGCGAAATGTTCAGCACCTTCACCAAACGCAGTCGCTGCGGCTTCGGCCAGCGCACCGACCGTGAACAGGCGGGCGATGCCGGCCGCGCGCGCAAGGCGACCGATCTCTGCATGCAGCTCCTGCGCCTGTGCGCCCAGCTCACGCATGTCGCCCAGCACCAGCCAAGCCTCGCCCCCGCCTTGGGCAAGCGTGTGGATCGCCGCAGCCACCGAGCCGGGGTTGGCGTTGTAGCTGTCATCGATGATCTGCGCGCCGCTGCGATGGCTGCGCACCGTCAGCCGACCGAGCACGCCCTCGGCGCGCTCCAGACCCTGTGCGATGTGGACCAGATCGACACCTGCGGCCAGCGCGAGTGCGGCAGCGGCGAGCGCATTCATGACGTTGTGACGGCCCGGCAGCGGCAGCCGCACGGTCACTGCGCCGGCTGGAGTCTGCAGGGTGAAGCGTGAGGCATTGGCGTCGCTCTGGATGCCTGCAGCGCTGACCGCCGCGGCGTGCTCCAGGCCGAAGCCGAGCACCCGGCGACGGCCCGCGATCTGGGTGAACAGCGGGGCGAAGGCGTCGTCCTGATTGATCACCGCCACGCCGTCTTCCGGCAGGGCCGCGTAGATCGCGCCCTTGGCCTCGGCAATGCCCAACAGCGAGCCCAGCCGCTCCAGATGCGCCGGACCGATGTTGTTGACCAAGGAATAGCGCGGCCGCGCCAGTTGCGCCAGCCACTCGATGTCGCCCGGCTGCCCGGCGCCCATCTCGTACACCCCGAAGCTTGCGTCCTCGGGCTGCGCCAGCAGGGACAGCGGCAGACCGACCTCGTTGTTGAAGTTGCCCGGGGTAGCGTAGGCATCGCCGACGCCGGCCAGGATGCCGGCCAGCAGGGTCTTGACCGAGGTCTTGCCATTGCTGCCGGTGATCCCGATCACCCGGGTGGAGCGGGTCGCAGCAACACCGGCTGCGAGCAAGCCCAGCGCGCGCTGACTGTCGGTGCAGACGATCTGCGGCAGGTCCACCGGCAGCACGCGCTCGACCAGCAGGGCTGCCGCTCCGGCGCCGGCTGCTGCCGCTGCGAAATCGTGGCCATCGAAGCGTTCGCCGCGCAGACAGACGAACAGATCGCCCGGCTTCAGTGCGCGCGAGTCGATCTGCACGCGAACGATCGGCTGGCTGCCAGCGCCATGCAGGCGGCCGCCACTGAACAGCACGGCCTCGGCCAGACTGAGCGGCCTCATGCGCGCTTCCCCAGCAAGGCGGAGGCCACCGCCAAATCGTCGAAGGCCAGGCGCTGACGCCCTGTGTCCTGATAGGTTTCGTGTCCTTTGCCGGCGATCAGCACGGTGTCATCGGCGCCGGCTGCGGCCAGCGCCGCGCGGATCGCTGCGGCACGGTCACGTTCGATCTCGACCCGGGCTAGGGGACCAAAGCCAGCCAGAATGTCAGCCACGATGGCTTCCCCGTCTTCGCCGCGCGGGTTGTCATCGGTGACCCAGATGCGGTCCGAATGGCGCTGCGCCGCGGCGGCCATCTGCGGGCGCTTGCCGCGGTCGCGCTCGCCACCGCAGCCGAACACGCACAGCAGCCGGCCGGAGGTGTGCTGGCGCAGGCTGGCCAGGGCCTGATCGAGGCCGTCCGGTGTATGCGCATAGTCGACCACCACCAGCGGCTGGCCGCGCTCGCCGCCGATCCGGTTCATCCGGCCGGGGATCGGGGTCAGCCGGGGCAACAGGCTGGCGACGCGTTCGAAGCCGCAGCCCAGTGCCATCAGCACGCCAGCCACCGCCAGCAGATTCTCGATGTTGAACCTGCCCAGCAGGGGCGAATCGATCTGCGCACAGGCGCCGCCGTACTGCAGCTGGAAGTGCAGGCCGGCCGCGTCGAGCTGGATGTCGCCGGCACGCAGGGTGGCGCGGTCTGAACCCAGCGCGCTGAAGCCGATGCAATCGATGCGCTCACGCAGGCCGTCCGCGATCAGCCCACCCTGCAGGTCGTCGAGGTTGATCACCGCCGCGCGCAGGCTGTCCCAACTGAACAGGCTGGCCTTGGCGGCTGCGTAGGCGGCCATGCTGCCGTGGTAGTCGAGATGGTCGCGGCTCAAGTTGGTGAACACCGCGACATCGAACTGCAGGCCGGCGACGCGCCCCTGATCAAGCGCGTGCGAGGACACCTCCATTGCCACCGTCTGTGCGCCGGCCAGGCGCATGCCGGCCAGTTGACGATGCACTTCGAGCACGTCGGGCGTGGTGCGCTCCTGTGGCACCAGTCGACCGTTCAAGCCGGCACCGAGGGTGCCGATGCTGCCGGCAACGCGACCCTGCAGCTGCAGGGCCTGCGCGGTCAGCTGCACCACCGACGTCTTGCCATTGGTGCCGGTGACGCCGACCACCTCCAGCCCCAAGGTTGGCGCGGCATACAGGCTCAGAGCCAATTGCGGCAGACGAGCGCGCAGCTCAGGCAACACCAGGATCGGCACGGACAGTTCAGGCAGTGGCGCATCGAAGGGTTCGGCCAGCACTACCACGGCGCCGCGACGCACCGCTTCGGCCGCATGCAGCAGGCCATGTGTGCGCGCACCGGCCAGCGCAACGAAGCCATCGCCGGGTTCGATCGCTCGGCTGTCCAGGCGCAGGCCGCTGAGTTCAAGCACCGGCACGTCGTCGAGCTCGGGCAGCAGTTCGGACAGACTCAAGGTGGGTAACGCGGCGCTCATTCAGGCACTCCCGAATCCGGCAGTGGGGCAGCCGCGGCTTCAGCTTCGGGCGGCAGTTCGCCGTCGATGCCGGGCATGGGAGTCAAGGGTGCAGCCACGTACCACTGCTGCACATCGTCAGGCGGTACATCGAGAATGCGCAGCGCATCGGCCATCGCGCGGCCGAACACCGGCGCGGCGACCAGGCCACCGAAATGCTGCGCGGGGTCAGGGTCGTTGATGACCACCACCATCGACAGGCGCGGGTTGCTGACCGGCACCAGGCCAGCAAACAGGCTGACGTAACGCTTCTCGTAGCCGCCAGCGATCGAGCGCCGCGAGGTGCCGGTCTTGCCGGCGACCCGATAGCCGGAGACGCGCGCGCGGGTCGCGCTGCCTTCCGGACCTGTGACGGTTTCGAGCATCCCGACCAGGGTGCGAGCCAGGTCCGGATCAATGACCGAGCGACCTTGCCCGGCGCCACCGCGGACGAAGGTGGCCGGCATCATCACCCCGCCGTTGCCGAGCGCGGCATAGGCCAGGGCGATCTGCAGAGCGTTGGTGGACAGGCCGTAGCCGTAGGAGATGGTGGCCTTCTCCAACACGCCCCAGCGCCGCGGCGAGGTCAGCACGCCGGGCGATTCACCCGGAAACCCGGCGCCCGAGAGCTCGCCGAAGCCGAACCGCCGCAGCACGTCATGCAGGTGTTCGTTCGGCATGTCCAGCGCCAACTTGACCGCCGCAATGTTTGACGATTTGGTCAGCAGGCGGGTCAGGTCGACGGTGCCGAAGTTGCGGATGTCGCGAATCGTGTGCCGCGCCAGCGGCATGTAGCCGGGGCTGGTCTCAATCAGCGTTTCCGGCTGGTAGCGCCCCGTTTCGAGCGCGGCGGCGACAGTGAAGACCTTGATCACCGAGCCAGGCTCGAACACATCGGTCACCGCGCGATTGCGCCGGTTCGACGGGTCGGCGCCTTCGCGGGTGTTGGGGTTGTAGGTCGGCAGGTTGACCATCGCCAGCACTTCGCCGGTGGCCACGTCGGTGATCACTGCCGTGCCCGAGGCGGCCTGGTTTTCCTCCAGCGCCCGCTTGAGCTCGCGGTACAACAGATGCTGCAGTCGGCGGTCGATCGACAGCGCAAGGTCGCGGCCGGGTTTGGCCGGGCGCACCAAGTCGACATTTTCGACGGTGCGGCCCTTGCGGTCGCGGATCACCCGCTTGGTGCCGGGCGCACCGGTCAGCCAGTCGTTGAAGGCCAGCTCCAGACCTTCCTGGCCGACATCGTCGATATTGGTGAAGCCCAGCACATGCGCAGCGATATCGCCGGTCGGATAGAAGCGACGGAACTCGCGCTGGCTGTTGACGCCCGGGATGCCCAAGGCCATCACCACCTCGGCGTCGTCCGGATTCATGTGCCGGCGCAGAAACAGAAACTCGCGCTCGGCGCGCTCATCGATGCGCTGGCGAAGCACGCCGGGATCCAGCCCCAGCGCTGCCGCCAGCTCAGGAATTCGCTCGGGTGTCTTCAGCAGCTCGGGCGGGTTGGCCCAGATCGAAGCCACCGGTGTAGACACCGCCAGCGGCTCACCGTTGCGGTCGGTGATCATGCCGCGCGAGGTCGGGATCGGGATATCGCGCAGGAAGCGGTTCTCGCCTTTCTGCTGGTAGAACTCGCTGCGCAGCAGCTGCATTTCGGCCGCGCGCGCCACCAGCAGGGCACTACCGCCCAGCAGCACCGCCGCCAGCACGTACAGGCGCAGGCGCAGATTGGGGTTTTGCCGACGCGGCTTCACTGGCGCACCACGCGAATCTCGGTCGGCTCGGGCGAACGCATTCCGAGCTGCTCGCGCGCCACGCGCTCGATGCGGAAGGTCTCACCCCAAGTCGCCTGCTCCAGCTGCAGGCGGCCGAAATCGATGTTCAGCTCATCGCGCTCAGCCTCCAGCTGGTTCAGCTCGATAAAGTTCAGCCGGTGCTGGTGGCGCGAGTGCACCACGGCGATGCCGGTGCCGATCAGGGCCAGCACCAGGGGTAGACCGAACAGTACGCGCAGGTTCATGCCAGCCGCTCCGCAACGCGCAACACCGCGCTGCGCGCGCGTGGGTTGTCGATCAGTTCGGCCGAATCGGCGCGCACCGCATCGCCAATCAGGCGCAGCCGCGGCACGAAGGGTTCAGGCATGGGCAGGCGGCGGTTCCCCGGTGCAGGCCGCGCATGACCAAGCATGAACTGCTTGACCGCGCGGTCCTCCAGCGAATGGAAGCTGATAATGGCAAGCCGCCCCCCCGGTTTTAGCCGGGAGAAGGCGGCCGCCAGCCCTGTTACGAGGTCGTCCAGTTCGCGGTTCAGATAGATCCGCAGCGCCTGGAAGCTGCGCGTGGCTGGATGCTTGCCGGGTTCACTCCGGCCGATACAGCCTGCAATAAGGTCAGCCAGTTCCGCGGTCCGCGTCAGCGGCTGCTCGGCACGGCGCGCGACGATCACCCGCGCAATGCGCCGGCTCATCCGCTCTTCTCCGTACGCCCACAGCACATCCGCGATCTCCGCTTCGCCCGCGCGCGCCAGGAAGGCAGCAGCGCTTTCCCCGCTGTCGGGGTCCATGCGCATGTCGAGCGGACCGTCCTGCATGAAGCTGAAACCGCGTTCGGCCTGATCCAGCTGAGGTGAGGACACCCCGAGATCGAGCAATACGCCGTCCAGCCCGGCCGCAGTGGCCTGCCATTCCGCCAGCTCCGCAAAACTGCCGCGCCGGATCGCCACTCGCGGATCACCCGCGAAGTCACGCTCGGCACAGGCGATCGCCTGCGGATCCTTGTCCATCAGCAGCAGCCGGCCGGTCGGACCCAACTGCTCCAGCACTCCGCGCGCATGCCCGCCGCGACCGAAGGTGCCGTCCAGATAAACGCCGTCCCTGACCACCCGCAGGCCGTCCACGACCTGCGCAAACAACACCGGGATGTGGTCGGCCGGCTGCGCGTACTGGCGCATCGCCCGTGCCCTCCGGCTAGAGCGTCAGGTCGAGCATGGCATCGCTGATCTCGTCTTCCCCAATGGTCTGACGGATCTGCGCGAGATGTGCCTGCTCGCTCCAAAGCTCGAATTTTCCGCCCATACCCAGCAGGACGGCCCTTTTCTCGATTCCCGCGGCGTTGCGATGGCTGGCCGGCAGCAGTAGGCGACCGTTCGTATCGACATCCACGAAGGTCGCCGCACCCACCAGTTTCAGCTGCAGCGCGCGGTGCACCTTTTTCGCGTTCGGCAGGGCATTGACCTGATCGCGCACCTGTTCCCAGGCGGCAACCGGGTACAGCCACAGGCAGCCCTGCTCGTAGGGGTTGTAGGTGACCACCAGGCGACTCGCGCACTCACGCACGACCAGATCGCGGTAAGCGGTAGGAACCGCCAGCCGGCCTTTGTCGTCGATTGTGATGGCGGTCTCGCCCTGGAACATTCCCACTTAACCCCACGAAAAACCCGTTTTTTCTACGGGAGCCCACATTAGGCGGGCACTTTGGGGGTGTCAAGAAAAATCCGGACAAAAAGTGCAGCTAAGCCACTGTTGGTATTGAAGTTTTCTGAACAGCTTCTGACGAGCTTCGGGCAAACATCTGTCAATACAGACGCTTAGCACACATAGCTAAAAGATCTGTGAGGTGACGCG
>NZ_JBILJQ010000110.1:0-10343 GCF_044377145.1 Aquimonas sp. | reverse complement strand
CGTCGCCATACTCCGTACTGTCGCCAGATGCACCCCTATCCCGAGCAGCGCTTTGTTGCGTCACGACCTTAGGCAGGAGCCGTATGCGGTGATGCCGCTCGTACGGATCTGTGCCGGGGGCGCCGGGAAACCGGCGTCCCTACCGCGACCACGAAAACCTGCGTGGACCGCAGTACTACTTTGGGGCCAGCACATGCTGAGCATGCCGATGCACGACAGCCTGCAGGAGCTCGGCCTGCGCGGCATGGCGCGCGCCCTGCGTCGCCAGCTTGAACAGCCCTTGCAGCACGAACTGCAGTTCGAGGAGCGGCTTGCATTGCTGATTGATGCAGAGAAGAACGAACGAGTCAGCTACCGCTACGTTCAACGTCTTCGCTGAGCCAAGCTACCGCAACCGGATGCAAGCATCGAAGGCATCGACCGTGCGTGTCCACGCGGGCTTGATCGCAGCCTGCTGCAGCGGTTGACCCGGCTGGAGTGGATCGATCAGAAGCTGAACCTTTTGATCACTGGCCCCACCAGCGTCGGCAAGAGCCATCTGGCCAGCGCACTCGCCCACCAAGCCTGTCGACAGGAGTTCAGCGTGCGCTGCCTGCGCCTGCCGCGACTGGTCGAAGACCTCGCCCGCGCCGAGGGCCAGCGCAAGAAGAGCGCGCTGTTCCGACAACTCGCCAAAGTGCAGCTGCTGATGCTCGACGACTTCGGGCTCACCCCGCTCACCAACAACCAACAGCGCGACCTGCTGGAGCTGCTCGACGATCGCTACGACAAGGCCTCGACCGACGACGGGCATGCCGTGCAATCCTTGACCGGCATGTGCTGGAATAAGCGGCTGGCTTGACGTGGAATCAGTCACCGGTTTGCGTGGAATGCTCGAGTGCAGCTCTCAAGGTTTGGAGCCTCCGAGAAACGTGGGGCGATTCACTCCTACCGCGCCGGCTCATGGTCCCCCTAGAGGGGTCTCCGAAGCCAGTCCTAAGAACTGTCGCCAGCGCTGCTGCCGCATCGGTGGGATGCCGGCGGCAGCCTGATTGCATACCTCATGCGACAGCGCGCTCGATAGGTGTCTGCGCGGGACGCTTGCCCTGGATCACGGTCTAAGCCATAGCGGGCGGATGGCAAGGCCAGCCGACCTCGCAAGACCCCCGCCGGGCGGGCGCTCTGCATCCTTGATGCGCAGGATCGCGTTGCGCGTCGTCAGATGACAAGGTTTACCAGCCGGCCCGGCACGATCACCACTTTCTTCACACCGCTGTTGCCGATGTAGCGAGCCACGTCCCCGTTGCCGAGCGCGAGGGATTCGATGTACTCGCGGCTGGCGTCGGCAGGAACGGTGATCTCTCCACGCAGCTTTCCGTTCACCTGCACGACCAGCGAGATCTCGTCCTTCTGCAGCGCCTCGGGCACCGGCTCCGGCCACCCGCTGTCGATCAATTCCCCTTCATAACGAAGCTCTGTCCACAACGCATGTGCAATGTGGGGGCTGATCGGGAACAACACACGCAACAGAATGCCCATGGCCTCGCGAACGATGCCGGCGCAGCCGCCACGATAGCTCTCGAGGACGTTCAGCAGTTTCATGGTGCCGGAGACCACTGTGTTGTACTGAATGCGGTCGTAATCCGCGTTGATCTGCTTGAGGATCTGGTGCACCTCGATCCGCAGGGCCTTGTCGTCCTTTTCCTGAGGCGCGATCTCGCCGCCGGAGCGCAAGACATCGGAATGCCGATGGGCGTACGACCACAGCCGCCTCAGGAACCTGGCTGCCCCCTCCACGCCGGCATCCGACCAGATCGCACTCTGCGCCGGCGGCCCGACGAAGATCGTAAACAAACGCGCCGTGTCCGCACCGTAGCGGGAGATGATCTCGCTGGGCTCGACGACGTTGTTCTTCGACTTGGACATCTTCTCCATGCCACCCAAGGCCACCGGCAGACCGTCGGCTTTCAGGATGGCCGCGACCGGGTGGCCCTTGTCGTCGACTTGGACCTCCACTTCGTTCGGGTAGAACCACTTTTTCTTGCCGTTCTGCTGCTCCCGATAGAACGACTCGTTCAGCAGCATGCCCTGGGTGAAAAGCTGCTTGAACGGCTCGGCGATGCGCGTCAATCCGAGATCACGCATCGCCCGGGTCCAGAATCGCGCATAGAGCAGGTGTAGCACGGCATGTTCGATGCCGCCGATGTATTGATCCATCGGCATCCAGTAGTCCAGCCGCTCGTCGACCATGGCGTCGGCGTCGGGGCAGGTGTACCGCATGAAGTACCAGCTCGAATCCACGAAGGTGTCCATGGTGTCCGTCTCGCGCCGCGCGGCGCGGCCGCAGGCCGGACAAGCCACCTCGTAGAAGTCAGGATGATGCCGGAGCGGGTTGCCCGATCCATCCGGAACGCAATCGGTGGGCAGCACCACCGGCAGGTCCGAGTACGGCACCGGGACATCGCCGCACGCATCGCAATGAATGATTGGGATCGGCGTGCCCCAGTAGCGCTGGCGACTGATTCCCCAGTCGCGAAGGCGCCAATTGGTACGCTTTTCGCCCAGACCCTTGGCCACCAGATCCGCAGCGATCGCCTCCACCGCCGAGCGGCTGTCCAAGCCGTCGTAGCCGCCGGAGTTCACCAGCACGGCGCCCTCAGTCCGGGAATACCAGTCCGACCACCCGTCGGCGGCGAACGTCTCGCCCTCGATTGCTATGACCTGCCGCATCGGCAATCGATACTTCTTCGCGAACTCGAAGTCGCGCGGGTCGTGGCCCGGCACTCCCATGACGGCGCCTTCGCCGTAGCTCATCAGCACGTAGTTGCAGATCCACACATCTACCTTCTCGCCGGTGATCGGATGCGACACCTGCAGTCCGGTTGCGAGGCCTTTTTTCTCCTGGGCCGCCAATTCCGCCTCGCTGGTCCCACCCTTCCGGCACTCCTGAACGAAGGCGGCAAGCTCGGGATTCAACTCGACGGCTCTTGCCGCCAACGGGTGCTCGGCGGCCAAGGCGCAGAAGGTGGCGCCCATCAGCGTGTCCGCGCGGGTGGTGAAGACCCAGAGCTTGCCATCGCAAATGAGGCGGCCATCGGCATCGGTGATGTCATGAAGAAAGGCAAAGCGCACGCCTTCGCTCTTGCCGATCCAGTTCCGCTGCATGGCGCGCACTTGTTCGGGCCAGCCTTCGAGCTGGTCGATGTCCGCCAGCAGTTCTTCCGCATAGTCAGTGATGCGGAGGTAGTAGCCCGGAATCTCGCGCTTTTCCACCAAGGCGCCCGAACGCCAGCCGCGTCCGTCCACGACTTGCTCGTTGGCGAGCACCGTCTGGTCGACCGGGTCCCAGTTGACGATCTGGGTCTTATTGTATGCGATGCCCTTTTCGAGCAGCTTCAAGAAGAACCACTGGTTCCAGCGGTAGTACTCCGGATCGCACGTGGCAACCTCGCGCGACCAATCGATCGCGAGGCCCAAAGGCTCCATCTGCGCCTTCATGTCGGCGATGTTCGAGTAGGTCCATTCGGCAGGCGAACGGCCGGACGCCATCGCAGCGTTCTCGGCCGGCAAGCCAAAGGCGTCCCATCCCATGGGCATCACGACATTGGCCCCTTTCATCCGCATCCTGCGGGCCAAGATGTCGTTGATGACGTAGTTGCGGACGTGCCCCATGTGCAGGCGTCCGGAGGGATACGGCAGCATGGAGCAGGTGTAGAACTTCGGCCTGGCCGGGTCTTCTACGACGCGATATGCGTCACGATCCCGCCAATGCCGCCGTGCGGCGTCCTCGATCACGTCCGGTCGATACTTCTCTTCCACTCCGCTCCTCCTATCGTGTATTCGCTTGGAAACCAACGTCTGGCCCTGCCGGCAGGCTGCCGGCGCCCGTACTGGCATAGCCCGCGGGCGGATCACTCGCGGATCGAGGGCCCATGATCCGGATGACGGACGCCCGCCCGGCCATTGCGGGCTCGCCCCCGGCAACGTGCGACAACGCACGCTGCCCATACCCCGCGGGTGGCGAAGCCAAGCCTGCGGGGGCACAACCGCCGTTCGGCCGGACCTGCGCGCCGAGCCGGGCTGCGGGGCCTCTCGGCCGGTGCGGCAGCGTACACCGCGACGCGCCGAAAGAGTTGCGGAATCGGTGGTCTACTTCAAGAAAGGCCGGCCCGCTGCTGAGGCTGCCCCCCGGGTCGGCCCGCGCGGCGTCGTTCCCCGCGGGCCATGGTCACATGCGGGCCGGCATCGGGGCGCGCGCTAGAAGAGCTCCACGTAGCGCGCGGGATAGGTCGCCTGACGGTATCTCAGCACCAGCACCGAATACCGCTGGTAGGGCCGCAGCGCATTGGACGCCAGCCGTACGGCGCGCAGGCGGTTCTTCGCGGCGGTTCTTCGCGGCGGTGATCGCGTCGGGGGCGAGGTCCGCTGTCGTCTCTACGAAACGCTTGATCGTCGCATCGCAATAGCGTTCGATTTCATCCGCCGGCTCGAGGGCCAGTTCGCAACGATCCTCGTACAGGATCTCCAGTTCGCGATACGGCCGCATGACCTCATCGTAGCGCTCCAGCGTCGGGGTTATCCCAAACGCTGCTCGCGCCTGCTCGACGACGGGTTCAGGCACCTCTGCGTTCACGTAGAACGGGGACGCCAGAACATAGCCTCCGTCGTCGAGAAACCCCACGAATCGGCGCAGCGCCGCCTCCGGATCTGTGAAGAACTTCAGACCCGCGCCCACGGCGATGTGCGTGTACTTCTCGGTCGGCTCGAACTGATATCCGTCCGCCTCCTCGTAGCTCAGCATCGCGTTGGGCGCATAGCGCGTGGCGTTGTATTTGGCGGCCCTCACGGCATGCGTCGCGCGGTCGAACCCATGCGCCGTGCACCCCGTCATCAAGGCAAGCTCGCGCGCCTGAAAACCGGTGGTGCAGGCCACCTGCAGCAGCCGCGAACGCTCGTCGAGGCGCGAGAACAACGCCCATTTAGACAAGGTGTTGAAGGAACCTGGCAGCACGTTCCACTGATTGATGAAGCCGACGAACTCCGGGTACGGCAACGAATTCACGAAATCTGATCCGATCAACTGAAACCTCCTAAGTTCGGGGCTGGGAAAGGGCAGCTGCAGGGTGTTGGCGTAGACCGAAGGCTGCTGGTAGATCGCGCGGATGGCCTCGATGTCGCGAGCTTCGCTATGGCGGAGAGTGGATCGCGCGATCATGCCGGCCGCGGCCGTAGCCCGCCCCTCAAGCGCGTGCCCAGCCCAGCCCAGCCCAGGTGCAGGCGCCGCGGTCCGCACCGCCGTCGCACGCGCTGGGCTATCCTGCCCTGCCCCTTTCGGCCGGGTTCGATGCCAGTGCGGCGTCCCCGGCCATCACCGCGCGGAGTGCGTGCCCGGCATGTTCGACCTGATCAAGCGCCTGTTCGGCCTTACCCCCGCGCCGGCTGCGGGTGACAAGGATTTTGCGACCTTGAACCAGCAGGCGCCGATCAAGGCCAAGGAGGCCACGAGCGAGCGCGACCCCAGCCACGCGCAGGGATTCATCTGCCGCGAGACCATCCTCGGCCGCGATCAGCGCGTCGCCGCCTATCACTTCCAGCTGCATGAGGGCACGCGCAATCGCCTGGCGCTGCGCAGCCGGCGCATCCATCACGTGTATGCCGAAGTGGTGGTGCGCAATCTCATCAAGATGGATGTCGCCAAGCTGCTTGGCCACCGGCTGGCCTTCTTCGAGCTGCCGGACTCGTTCCTTCACCACGAAGCGCTTGACATGCTGCCGCCGGCCAGCGTGGTACTGAACGTGGTGACCCTGCCTGATGCAGGCGGACCGACCCCAGCTGCGGTGATCGAGCGCATCCGCGCGCTGAAGCAGGCCGGCATCCGCTTCGCCGCCGATGCGCTGTCGAACAGTGCGCCCGGCGCGTATCTGTTGGCCGAAGCCGATTTCGTGATCGTACACACCGACCGCGTCGATCCGCGCCGGCTGCGTGATCTCGCCGATGGGCTGAAATCCGGCGGTGGCCAACGCCAGTGGCTGGCGCGCGAGCTGCCCAGCCATGATGAGTTCACTCTGTGCTTCAACCTCGGCGCGCAGCTGTTCCAGGGCCCCTTCATCACCCGTCGCGAAGACTGGAGCGGCAACAGCCTGGGGCCGAACTCTGCGCGTATCGCCGACCTGATGTCGCAGCTGCGGCGCGACGTCGAGCTGAACCAGATCGCCGAGCTGCTGAAGCAGGATCCGGCCCTGTCGCTGCGCCTGATGCGCTACATCAACTCGGCCGCGATCGGCATCCGCGAGGAGATCACCTCGATCGAACGTGCGCTGATGCAGCTGGGGCGCGACAAACTCTACCGCTGGCTGAGCCTGCTGCTGTACGGCGCCGACAGCGGCAACTCGGGCGCTTCCGCCCTGCTCGAAAACGCCCTGGTGCGCGCGCGCATGCTGGAACTGCTGGGCGCGAACCGGCCTGCCAGCGAACGCGAAGCGCTGTTCCTGGTCGGCCTGCTGTCGCTGGTCGATGCCGTGCTCAAGGTGCCGATGGAAACCGCACTGACCCAGCTGTCGGCATCGCCCGAAATCGAGGCCGCTGTTGCACGCGGTGAAGGCCCGATGGCGGCCCTGCTGCGGCTGGCGATCGCCTGTGAGGGCGCGGACGCATTGTCGCTGGCGCTCGCAGCCGAGCACTGCGGCGTGACCGCCGAGGACGCCACCGAAGCCCATTTGCAGGCGCTGGGCTGGGCCTTGGAGGTCACCCGCGAATGAGGCATCGGATCACTGAGCGCCGCACACGACCGTCCGCTGCGCCTGCGACAGCCTCTCCACTGCGAACTCCGGAAACTGCCGAGCTGAAGAACTCTCCATGCGCGCATTCCCACCCTGCGGCCGAGCCGCATTGGCCAGCACATTCAAACGCAGGCTGATGGCCGTGCTGACAGCGGCGCTGCTGTCCGCCTGCGCTGCCACGCCCTCGCAGCCCGCGCCCGCTGAGGCGACTGACCCGAACGACTCGACGCCTTTCATCGCAGGCGGCCATGAGCCCGGCTGGCAGCTTCAGCTGCTGGGCGATCACGCCGAACTGCAGCGCTTCGGCGAGCCGGTGCCTGCAAGGATGCGCATCAGCGCCATCGACAGCAGCGCCGACCTGACCCGGCTCAGCGTCGACAGCGCGCTCGGCGCAGTCTCGATCCGCATCGCGCACAGCCTGTGCCGCGACAGCTGCAGCGGGCTGCCGCACCCCGACAATGTCAGCATCGACCTGCCCGACCGCCAGCTGCGCGGCTGTGGCGGCGATCCGCATGCACTGCTGCGCGCCCAGCCCTGGCAGCTTGCGATCGTCGAAGTTGCGGCGCCTGTCGCCCTGCTGAGCTTCGGTGAGGCCAAGCGGCTGCAGCTGCAGGGCCCGTGCAGCGACTACCTCGGCGAGTACACGCTGAGCGGCGAAGGTCTGCGGCTGCAGCTGACCAAGGTCAGTCGTGAACGCTGCGCTGGCACGAACGCTGAGGCTGAGGAGCCGGAGCTTCAGCTGTTGCAACGCCTGGCCGCCGTGCAACGGCACGACTTCGGCCCTGCGGGCGAACTGCGGCTGTTGAGCGCGGACGGCAGCTACCTGACTGCAGTCGCGGCGCCGACCGAGTGATGGCGCGCCATCCGCAGAACTCACGCCCAGCGCAAACCCCGCATTCCCAGCCATCCCGCCACCACGCTATCGAAAGGAGACCCCATGAAGAGACTTCCGCTGTTCGCCGCGCTCATGACTGCAGGCTGCTTGATCGCTGCCTGCTCCCCCGCGGCGCCACCGATGCCAGACCTGCAGGGCCGCTATTCAGACAGCTTCGACGGCTCGGGTGAGTTGACCGGCTGGACTGCGGCCCGCGCGCAGGCCCTGCCTGAAGTGGGCCGTGTCGACGGCCGCTACCGCGCCGCACTTCACCACAATCGCGATGATGTCACCCTGCACTACAAAGACCGCCAGGGCAGGCTCGATGCCAAACCGCTGCGCTTTCCGTTCGAGGTGATCGTGCGCAACATCGGTATCGGCGGCCTGCAGGACAGCCAGCAGCCGCACCCGGCCCAAGCCTGGGCCTACAACTTTGCCGGCCTGCAGGTGCATGTGCCGGATTTTGACGACACCAACTCCGCCCATCTGGTGGTTGGCCATCGCGGCGAAACCGCGTTCACGGTCGAAGGCAAGAACACCCGCAACGGTCATTCGGAGGTGAGCGACGAAGGCGCTAACGTGGCGCCGCAGGCGCGCGCCGACCTGCGCATCGTCGGCCTGGCCGACCGCAGCCTGCGCGCCTACTGGCAGCTGCCGAATCCGGCCCCGGGCCAGCAGGCCGACGACTGGAAACCCTACGGCGGCGATGGCCTGCTGCCCGGGCGCGCGGCACGGTATCCGGAGTGGGTGTATGTCGGCCTCATCACCTACGCGCAGGGCGACAAGGGGCTGCCCTTTGTCGGCACGGCGGATGCAATCGAACTTGTAGGCGAACCGACCACCGAATAAGCGATCAAGCAGCTTCGACTGCAGCGCACCCCACACAGCAGAAGGCCGACGGATTGCTCCGTCGGCCTTCTGGCTTCAGCTCAGTCTACGACGCGTTATTCAGGCGCCGACCGTGTTGGCGACCGCGCTGTAGTCCTCGATCTGATCGAAGTTCATGTAGCGGTAGATCTGATTGCTGCTGGCGGCCAGCACGCCGACATCGACCATGTACTCCTCGCGGGTCGGGATGCGGCCCAGGCGCGAGCAGATTGCGGCAAGCTCGGCCGAGCCCAGGTACACATTGGTGTTGCGGCCCAGACGATTCGGGAAGTTGCGGGTCGAGGTCGACATCGCGGTCGAGCCCTCGCGGATCTGCGCCTGGTTGCCCATGCACAAGGAACAACCCGGCATTTCCATGCGTGCGCCGGCCGCGCCGAAGGTGCCGTAGTGGCCTTCCTTGGTCAGCTCGGCGGCATCCATCTTGGTCGGCGGCGCCACCCACAGGCGGGTCGGGATATCGCGCTTGCCTTCGAGCAGCTTGGCCGCCGCGCGGAAGTGGCCGATATTGGTCATGCAGCTGCCGATGAAGACCTCATCGATCGCAGCGCCGGCCACATCGGACAGGGTCTTGGCGTCGTCGGGATCGTTCGGGCAACAGACAATCGGCTCAATGATCTCGTTGAGGTCGATCTCGATCACCGCCGCGTACTCGGCGTCGGCATCGGGCTGCAGCAGCTGCGGGTTGGCCAGCCACTCCTCCATCTTCTTGATGCGGCGGGCCAGCGAGCGGGGATCGGAATAGCCCTCGGCGATCATCCACTTCAGCAGGGTGATGTTGGAGGTCAGGTACTCGATGATCGGCGCCTGATCCAGTCGCACCGTGCAGCCGGCGGCCGAACGTTCGGCCGAGGCGTCGGCCAGTTCGAAGGCCTGTTCGATCTTCAGCGTGGGCAGGCCTTCGATCTCCAGAATGCGGCCGGAGAAGATGTTCTTCTTGCCCTTCTTTTCGACCGTCAGCAGGCCGGCCTTGATCGCGTACAGCGGAATCGCGTGGACCAGATCACGCAGGGTCACGCCCGGCTGCATCTCGCCCTTGAAGCGCACCAGCACGGATTCCGGCATGTCCAGCGGCATCACCCCAGTGGCTGCGGCAAAGGCGACCAGACCGGAGCCGGCCGGAAAGCTGATGCCGATCGGGAAGCGGGTGTGGCTGTCGCCGCCGGTGCCGACGGTGTCGGGCAGCAGCATGCGGTTCAACCAGCTGTGGATGATGCCGTCGCCCGGACGCAGCGAGATGCCGCCGCGGGTGGAGATGAAGTCCGGCAGGGTGTGGTGGGTCTTGACGTCGACCGGCTTCGGATACGCCGCGGTGTGGCAGAACGACTGCATCACCAGATCGGCCGAAAAGCCCAGGCAGGCCAGGTCTTTCAGCTCGTCGCGGGTCATCGGGCCGGTGGTGTCCTGCGAACCGACCGAGGTCATCTTCGGTTCGCAGTACGTGCCCGGGCGCATGCCCTGGCCTTCCGGCAGGCCGCAGGCGCGGCCGACCATCTTCTGCGCCAGCGAGTAGCCCTTGCCGGTGTCGGCCGGGTTCTGCGGCAGGCGGAACAGGGTTGAGGCCGGCAGGCCCAGCGACTCGCGCGCCTTGGCGGTGAGGCCGCGGCCGATGATCAGCGGAATGCGGCCACCGGCGCGCACTTCGTCGAACAGCACCTCGGATTTGACTTCGAACTCGGCGATCGTCTCGCCGTTCTTCAGCGCCTTGCCGTCGTAGGGGCGCAGCTCGACCACATCGCCGTGCTCCATCTTCGAGACATCCAGCTCGATCGGCAGCGCGCCGGCGTCTTCCATCGTGTTGTAGAAGATCGGTGCGATCTTGCTGC
>NZ_JBILJQ010000019.1:0-68440 GCF_044377145.1 Aquimonas sp. | reverse complement strand
GAGGCACACACCGCCGAAGCGCTTGTTGGGGATATAGGGGATGTCCTCACCGGTGAACCACAGCACCGAGTTGGTGGCGGACTTGCGCGACGAGCCGGTGCCGACCACATCACCGACGTAGGCGACCAGATGGCCCTTGGCTTTCAGGTCGAGGATGGCCTGGATCGGACCGCGCTTGCCGTCTTCCTCGGGCACGAAGGCCGCACCTTCGCGCTTGTTCTTCAGCATCGCCAATGCGTGCAGCGGGATGTCCGGCCGGGTGGTGGCATCGGGTGCTGGCGACAGGTCGTCGGTATTGGTTTCGCCCGGCACCTTGAACACGGTGACGGTCAGGCTGGCGGGCACTTCCGGGCGCGAGGTGAACCACTCGGCCGCGGCCCAGCTCTTGATCACCGCCTGCGCGTTGGCATTGCCGGCCTTGGACTTTTCTTCGATGTCGTGGAAGGCATCGAAGATCAGCAGGGTGTTCTTCAGCGCCTCGGCGGCGACCGCACCGACCACGGCATCATCCAGCAGCTCGATCAGCGGATGCACGTTGTAGCCGCCGAGCATGGTGCCCAGCAGCTCGGTGGCGCGGGCGCGGCTGATCAGCGGATTGGTTTCAGTGCCGTGCGCGATCGCGGCCAGATAGCTGGCCTTGACCTTGGCGGCATCATCCACCCCGGCCGGCACGCGATGGCTGAGCAGCTCCAGCAGGAACGCCTCTTCGCCCGCAGGCGGTGCCTTCAGCAGCTCGATGACGTCGGCAGTCTGGGCAGGCGTCAGCGGCAGCGGCGGGATACCGAGCGCAGCGCGCTCAGTGACATGTTGGCGATAGGCTTGGAGCATTGGGGAAGGTCCTTCAGGCATGGGACACCGGGCGCATCGCACTCGCCGGTCGCGGATCGACCGGGGACAGCGCACGGTAAGGCGTGAAGGCGAAGATGGGGCTCCACACACGGCGGAACAAGCCGGCCTACACGCCGGCGGATTTTCGCGCGAGCGGGGTGGTGGGGGCAATACAACTTTGGCCCTTTGGGCCGGGAATGGGGAATCGGGAATCGCCGAGCAATCGGCGGCCCGGATTGCTCCGCACTCGGCGCGTAGCTCAGGCGAAGCCGGCGGACTCCAGCCAAGCGCGAACCTGCTGCTGACGAATCCCGAATCCCGATTCCCGGCTTAAAGACTCTCAACCACCACTCGATCCGTCCCACTGCGCCCGAAGGTCTCCGGCTGATACATCTCCTCGGCGCGCGTCGGCGGCACCACGAACTCGCCCGGCGTGGTGGCACGGGCGACATAGCTGTAGCGGTGCACGCCCTCCCATAGCAGCGAGGTGAAGGCTTCGACGCGCTCGTCGCGCAGGTTCTGGTGCTCGTACCAGCTGCGCTGCCAGCGGCTGTGCGGCGCCTCTTGCGCAGGATCGCCCTGCACCGATTCGCTGACGGCTAGGGCCGGGTTGATGGCTTCCAGCCCGGCCGGCAGCGGGTCGATCAGGGCCACGTGGTAGCGGCGGGCGGTCGCCACCATGTCGATCTCAACCCGCACCTTGGCCCCTGCGCGGATATGCCAGCTGCCGTCGGCGTCCTGACGCACGTCGGCGGGGTCGTCGACGCCGACATAGCGACGCTGCACGGTGAAACCGTGGTCGGCGGGCGCAAGGCTCAGGTTCTGCGGCACGTAGTCGAGGCCGATCCGGTAGTACAGCCGTCCCGGTCCTTCCTTCTGCAGCAGCAGCGCACGCTCAGAGCCGATTTCCGCCAGTTCCGCCATCGGGATGCCCAGCTCGAAGCGCTCGCCGCTGCGGCCGCGGAAGGCGTGCTCGCCAGCGAAACCCTGATCCAGCCAGACCCGCGCGACGAATTCGGGGCTGACGCCTTCGCGCAGGCGGAAATAGCGATCGACCGCGAGCAGCACGAAGGCGTTCTCCTGGGTGTTGCCCCAACGCCCCTGCACGCGATGGGCGAGCAGGCCGCGCACCAGCTTCTCGATCAGATCGTGCTGCGGGCGCAGCTCCATCAGGGCATCGAGCATCACGCCGTCGGCGCGCCGGTCCGAATGCAGCAGCACATGCGCGCCCTGCTCGGTGCGGGCGGTAACGAAATGCGCATTGCCGGCGGTCTCGGCCACTTGCTGTTCAACGTGACGCAGCAGGGCCTCGACCTCGCTGGTCGCGCCGCCCTTGGCAAGGCTGGGCAACAGCCAGCCAATGGTTTCGATCGACAGGCGATCAAAGTCCTGCACCTCGGCCAGCAGTGCGCGCGCCTCGGCCGGGTCGACATCACCCAACCGACGCCGCACATCCAGCGCATAGGCGCGCAGGCTGCGGCGGCTTTCAGGGTCGTACCAGTCCGGCAGCATCCGCTCGATGTCGCGCAGATAGCCCAGCGCATCCTCGCGTGTGTGTTCCGGCACCGCTCGGCCCTTGTCAGCGGCACGGGCCAGCGCATGCGCCACATGGATGCTCAGATAGGGCCAGCTGCGCTGGTCGCGCTGCCAGAAACTCCAGCCGCCATCGTAGTTCTGCAGCTGCTCCAGCCGCTCCAGATCGCGCTTGACGGCCGCGTCAAGCTCGGCCGGAGCCGGCAGATCGCGGTTGCCGAAGGCCTGCAGAACATCGGCCAGCGCCGTCACGCCCAGCACTCGGCTGGCGAGTTGCTCGTTGCATTCGAACGGGTACTCAGCCAGGTACAGCACTGCATCGGTCAGCGCCTGCAGTTCGGTCGAAGCCAGGCTGATCTTCAGACCGCCGTACTGGGGCAGCGCATCGGCCGGCGCACGCACCGGCTGCACCGCCAGGCTCTGCGCGTCCAGCGAGCCGTAGGTGGAGAAGGCTTCGCGGGTGGCGGGCGTCCACACTGGGAGATCGAATCTCTGAGCATCGGAGTCGTCGCCCGACCGCACGACCGCTTGGAAGCGCGCGCGGCCAGCGGACTGGGCAGCGATGGGTATGCGCACTTCGACCCGGCCCTGCGCCGGCACGCTGAGCACACGGCCGGCGGACTGCGCGCCGCCCGCTGTGGAAGATGCGAGGTGATCGGACTCGCTCCGTCCCGAGTCGGGCTGGGCCGACTCAGGCAGCCCCGCATTGAGCGCGCGCAGGCCCAGCTCGACCAGCATCGGCCGATCGGTCTGGTTCTGCACCAGCAGCGGCAGCTCGGCGCGGTCACCGAAGTTCAGAAACCGCGGCGGACTGGGCCGCAGCATCAGCGGCTGACGCGCGGTGATGCTCGCCTCGGCCGCACCGAAGGCACGCGCACCGGCCACCGCGACCACCATCACCCGATAGCGGGTCAGCGAGTCCGGCAGGCGCAGTTCGACTTCAGCGCGGCCTTGCGCGTCCGTGCGCACCTCGGGTGCGAACAGCGCGAGCGCACTGAAATCGCCGCGCAGCGCGATGGCGGGTGATTGGGGCGCGGACTCCGCCGGTGCCGGTGGTGGTGATGGTGGTGCCGCTGCCGCCATTGGCACGGCGCGCATTGCCATGCGCCTTTCCATCCGGTCGCCGCCGATGCGTGAGCCTGTCACCACGACCCGATCCAGCAGCGTCCCCTCCTCGCTGAAGCCATAGCCCGGAGCTTCAGGCGACTTGGGCTTGGCGCGAAGCAGTACCTGCGGGTGCTGGAACACCGCGCTGGACCGACTGGGCCAGGCCGCGTAGAAGGCCGCCAGCGGATCCGGCAGGGCGTAGCCGGACAGCGCCAACACCGACTCGTCCACTACCACCACCGCCAACTCAGCATCCGCGACCGGCTGATCATTGGCGTCGCGCACGTCCAGCGCGATGCGAGTCTGGCCGCCCGGCGCCAACACAGTGTCGCGCGGCGTGGCCGACACTTTCAGCGTGCGCGCCAGCGGCGGCACCTCGATCTGCAGGCTGGCCGAGGCCGCCGCTGGGCGCGTGCCTGCCGGAGTGCCGTCGGCCTCCACACGCTGCGCCTGCCCGACCACCGCCACCTGCAGCTCGAAGCCCGGCACCATCGATTCTTCGATCGGGATGCTGAGCGTGGCGCTGCCGCCTTCCAGTGCGAACCGGCGCTGCTCCAGCACGCCGCCGCGAACCAGACTCAGCAGGCCCTCGGCGGGTGCGAACGGCGCCTGCACGTACACCTGCAGGGTGTCGCCGGGCAGCGGATGCTGCTGATCCGGCACCAGCAGCACGCTCTGCAGCTCGACGCTCTGCGCGGGTGGGCCTTCGCCGCCGGCGACCCAGATCCGCAGCTCCGAACCATTGGCGCGTCCCTGTGCGTCCTGCACCGTCGCCTCGACTCGATAGGCGCCCGGCAGCCTCGGTGTCCAGCGGCAGTTGAACGACGTGCCGCTGCCGCGCTGCGGCGAACACGTCTGCGCCGCTTCGGCCACCTCGCGCCATTCGCGCCCCTGCTGTTTCCAGACCAGACGCGACAGCGTGAGCTGTGGCGTCGCCTTCGCGAGCTCGGCGCCTTCGATGTCGACCACCAGCGCCTCGACCTCGACCGCCTCGCCTGGCTGCACGAAGCTGCGGCGGGACTTCAGTCCGACGTAATGCGCCGACGGATGCACCAGCAGTTCGGCCTTCGCCGACCAGGCCTGGCGGTTCAGATCGGTCACCGTCGCCTGCGCCGACAGCAGGCTCGGCCGCGGCGGATCGACGCTGAGGAACTCGGCCTGCAGCTGATGTCGACCCAGGGCATCGGTGCGCGCACTCAAGCTGCGCATGTTCGGGGTCGCGCCGTCGCTGCGCGGCGACCACCACGGCGCGAACTCGCCGAAGCTCCAGTCGGAGCGATTCGGCGGCACGTAGCGGGTAGCAGTTGCACTCAGCTGCCACTCCACCGGCGCCGCGCTGAGTCCGCCGCCGGTGTAGTAGGCGGCACTCACTTCGAACAGCGCGCGCCCGCCGATCAGGTGTGGGCCCGGCTCGACGGCGGCAGAGACTTCGTATTCGGGCCGGCGGAACTCCTGGATCTGGAAGCGGTGCTCATAGCTGTGGCTGGCAACGTCGGTCACACCTTCCACCTCCAGGCTGAGGTGAGCATGGCCGAGGTTCGGTGTCGCCGGCAGATCGATCGCGAGATCAAAACCGCCCAGTGCCGACAGCGAAGCCTGCCCATTGCCGATCTCGACACCGCGGCTGTCGGCGAGCTTCCAGCGCAGGGGATTGGCGGAAGGCGCCAGCGCCTGCAGATCACCATGCGGGTCGGCCTGCAGCCGGCGCAGCCAGCCCTTGATGCGCACCTGCTCCCCCGGCCGATACATGCCGCGGTCGTCGAACACGTGCCAACGCAGAGTGTCGGCGACAGGGCTGGCCTGCCAGGTCGATGGATCCCAGACATACGCTGAGCGCGGCAGGATCGCCCGGTCCGCGCCGAATGTCGCCAGCACGAGTTGCGCCTCGCAGTTCGCCAGCATAGGCAGACGCGCCAAACCATCCGCCGAGGTGCGCGCCACCGTGCTTCCTGCAGCGGTGGCACCACCTGTCAAGGCGATTTCGACATCAGCCGCTGCGCGTCCGGTCTGCAGCTCGCTGGCCCAGACCGTCAGCTGGCGATCATCGTGGACCGCCACCAGGCCCAACCGTGTCGACTGCACCCACACCACGACCTGCTGCCAGCGTTCGCGCTGATCCGACTGCGCCGGGCGCACGCGCAGCAGCAGATGCCCGAGGCCCTGGTCGAGGTAGCGCTCAAGCGCGATCAACGTCTCCGTCAAGCCGCCGGCCTTACCCGGCCACACCTTGCCGCTGTGCAGGCGGCGGCCCGGCAGCGGACGCGGTCGGTCCTGCGACTGCGCCTCGCGCAGCCAGGTCTGGTACTCGCCCCACTGCGAGGGCTCGACCCGGTGAATCTCGACCTCGAGACTTTCCAGCCCGCGGCTGTAGACGCTGACTGCGGGGGCTGCCGCAGGATCCAGCGTCACCAGCATCTGATCAGGCCCGGTCAACATCGGCTCGGCGTCGCCGGTCTGCAGCTCAAGTGGCGCAGTCGGCCCCAGTCGTTGGCCGAAGCGGTCCTGCAGAGCTTCAGGCAGCAGGATGCGATAGCGAGTTCGGCTGGCGAACAGTCCACGCAGCTGCAGATGGCGCTCGTTGAGATCGACCTGCAAATCCTCGACCGCGGGCTCCACCACGATCGAGCTCGCATTGAAGGACGCGGCATCGAGCGGATTGTTCAGCTCCACCATCCACGGATTCTCGGGGTCGCAGTCGCGGCGTTTGCCGGAGTCCCAGCCGCAGCGCCATTCGGCTACCGCCAGCGGCTGATAGGTTTCGAAAGACCAGCCTTGCGTGCCCGTCGTTGTTCTCGGGCCTTCCAGCGAGGCAAGGTTGGCCGAGACTTCGGCTCTGAATGCGCTCGCCTTTGGCAAAGGCTCGACCGGTCGCAGCGCCAGCCATCGACCGTCCACCAGCTCGGCGCGCTGAGCCTCGAACTCGGGCAGCTTCTGCGCCTCCTCCAGGCTTACCCGCTGCAGCGGATGCAGGCTGCGCTGCGGCCCGATCAAGCGCGTCTGGCTCAGCACGGCCTGCAGGTCGACCGCCTGATCGAACTGCATCAGCAGCAGCGGCTGCAAGGGTTGCGGCACATCCTGTGGAAACATGAATTGCAGCTTCGGCGCGGGCGTCGCGAACACGAAGCGGTGCTCCTGCGCCAGCGCGCCGCCCACCGCCGAACGCGTGCCCGCGGGCACACTCACCTGATAGCGAGTCGCCATCGGGAAACGCCCGTCGGTGGGCTCGAACACCAGTGTGCGGCTGCCGAGCCAGCGCCATGCGCCAGCGGGTTGGGGCTCAAGCAGGGCCGGCACCTGCGCGGCCGCCTCCGCCTGGCTGGACACCGCCACCATCGGCTGGCTGAAGGTGATCGACAGCTGTGGCATCAGACCGACTTCGCCTTCCGGCGCGTGCCGCAGCACACGCAGCTCCGCCTCGGCAGCGGGCTCAGGTGCTTCGATGACGGCCGTCGGCGGCCAGGGCGCCGCCTCGCTCGCGCCGCTGCGCGGTGGCGGTGCCGAGTCATCGCGCAGTGCCGAGGTTTGGCGATCCTGCGAGTCGGCCTCGAAGGCCGGCAAACGCGCCAGCAGTGCGCGCAATGCCTCGGCTGATAGAGGTACGGTCGCAGCAGCCGGCACCAATTCCGTCACCGGCTCAACGGCTGCACCTTCGCTGATGCTGAAACGCAGACCTGCCGCGACCTCGGCGGGTGGCGCCACCCGTTCGATCCGATCGTAGTGCTGCGCAGTCGCTTGCGCGGAAAGCAGGGACAACGCCAGCAGCATCCAGCCCGTCGAGCGTATTGATCGCATCGGTCTTCCCCTACAAGAACGGCGCCGCAGCGCTCCCCGACGCGGCTACCCAGGCCAGCTTCTACGCAGCGCCGTCGCGAACAGGGTTAACGATCTGACCGACACGCCGAACGCAGCGCGGCGGATACCGCCGCGCCGCGCCGCGCGCGAATCCCAAATCCCGAATCTCGAATCCCCGATCCGGCCTACTTCTGCTGCCACTCACCGCCCGCGTTCTGATACCACCAGCCCGCACGCGCGCTGGCGATCCACTGGCGCGCAAAGGTCTCGCGGATCTGCACTTCCCAGTCGGGCTGGCCGTTGGCGACGGCGATCTCGCGGTACACCGCACTGCGGTCGCGGTTGTCATCGGCGACTGCCTGGTTGACCGCCGCGCGATCGCGCAGCGCCACCTTGGACGCATCGCGCACGGCGACGGTGCCATCGCGATTCAGGCCGAGTGCACCGGAATCGAAGTGCGGCTCCAGGCTGGACTGGAAGCGCTCGGCCATGCGGCTCTGGATCGCCTGGATCGCCGGCGTGCGGATATTGATGTCGGCGCTTTGCGCATGCGCTTTCGGCAGCACGAAGTCGAGCACGGCGCCGCCCAGTGCGGCCATGCCGCCGGCAGGTTCGACCGGCTTGGCCGCGCCATCGGGCGACGGCGCATCGCCGATCACTTTCTCAACAAACTCGCGCGCGGCTTCCTGGGCTTCGGCAGCCGGAAAGTAGACATTGATCGTGACGCAGGCCGACAGGGTCAGCAGGGCCGCAGCAGCGGCGATCTTCAGCGGATTCAGCATGACGAACTCCCGGCGTACAAAGTGCCGCGAGCATAACCGCTGGCTGCGGAAGTTCAGCGCAGCGCGCCAACCCGCGTTCAGTCAATCCGGCACTCGGGGCTTGCGGCCATCACGCAGGCGGGGACGTTGGGTTTCGCGGTGCTCAACCCGAGCTACCGGCACCTTGCAGGTCGATGGACCCGGGTCGCCACGCGCTCTTCGGCGCGCAGAAGCCGGGATCCGACAAGCCGCCACCGGGCTTGTTCAACCACCGGATAAGATCGCGGCTGCGCGCGATCTATCCTTTAACTTTGGGCGGCAACTATCTTGACTTCCACCGGGCTACGTGTACGTTGGCGGGACTTGCACATCGAAAGCCAACCGCTGAAGGGCCGCCGAAGCCTGCGCTCTGAACCGCTCACTGAGGTTCGACGCTAATCAGGTGCGGTTGCATTCCAGGTTGGAGAGCTAGTGTGCGCCGCAGTGACTTTCGCTTCTGAGACAAGGTGCTGCCTCCTTCTCGGCCCCCGACTTCGCCGTCACCTTCTGCTCGGTGAACGTGTGCATAATGGGCGGCCGGAAACGGTAGGCAGGATTTCTGCATTCGATCAAATGAATGGATGATTTCTCATGATCCGAGGATATGCGCGTCGGTCCGCCTACTTCGCGCTCTGCTTTCTCGTTGTTGGGCTGGCAGTGGCTTGGCTTGCTGCAGAGCTACGAAGCGACAAAGGCTTAGTTACTGCTACGGGCGGCGTAGGAGGGGCTGAGTTAGGAGGCACGTTGGCTGGGTCAGATAAGGGTCAGACGGCCCTCCCCTCTAGTGCGCCTGTGGAAAGTGGGGATTCCGAAAAAATACTGTCGCAGAAAAGGGCCGTTGCACCGATTCCTCCGGAACTGCCCCGCTTCGATGGTGGCTGGGGCGCAGAAACCCCAGAGGACTCAGCATGGCTTGAGAGGAACGGCTTCCCGGACACGGCAACGCTTGAGCAGCTTACATTAGCTACCGAAGAGCAGCTTCGATACATGGCTGCGCAGGGAAGCCGCCATGCACAGCGCATGGCGGACTATAAAGCATTGAGAAGAACTGAGGGGGATCCCTCTTTTGAAGAGGCGTTGTTCAACGCCGCTGCAGGCGGCGACGTGTTCGCTCTACAGCTGCTCGCGTGGCACCACCTCCAAACGCCCGGCGCCGAGTCCCGAGTAATCGGGCTCGCGTACAATCGTGTTTTGGGGCTTCGCGGCTATCATCCTGCTGTTGTGGCGAGTCACATCTACATGCACCGGCTGCCTCGGGATCACTGGGTTGCAGTAGATATTTATGCGCTGGTCATCTTGAACAGGCTGCAGGAGATGCGAATGCAGCGAGTGGGTGTTCCGTTTCCGGTTAGCCCCAGACCGGGTCTTGATCAACTTTTTTCTGCGGCGCAAAGTGCGTTAAGGGAGAGTGGAAATGACTAAGTTTGAGCTTCTGGCAGGGTTGGGTTTACTGATTTCAGGCTCAGTTATTGCGTGTACGGTAATCGATGGTGTGGCGTTCCAAGCTCAAGTGACTGCGGATAGCCTTTCTGAAGCGGGAAGCCAGTTGCAGTCGCAGCTTGGCTCGTAATATGGGCGTGATCACGACGTGCAAGGGTACGTATTGTTGCGCTCAAGTTTCATGGGTTTGTCACATGTGACCACAGTCCCGTTCAGCAAGCCGTGCGGTGAGACTTTCGAGGAGGTAGGCTTGAGGTTGGACCCTACTTCGTCCACCGGCGGTGGTGGAGAAGGAGGCGGTCCGACCCCCGGGCCGGGCGGTGGAGGCTCTTGGATGCCGGGGGGCGGGGCGTCGGGCGGCGGCGGCGGACCCGGAAGCGTGATTGTTCGTCCACCGATTCACCCCGTTTAGCAGCCCCGCATCTATCAGCCTGTCGGGCTTTGGTTGGCTGAGCTTCAATCCCGCTACCGCGGTCCGCAATTCGCCGATTCTTGGCCGAGAGCCCACTCGGCCAAGAATCGTCGAAAAACGGCTCTATCGCGTTTCCTGTGGAAAGCCGCTGGTCAAGCCGGTTTGCTCGCCGCGGTCAGCCAAGGGTTTGAAGGCAGATGCGTGAGCTTGCCGCAGACGAGGTAGGTTGGCGCTAAGCCGCAGGCGAAGCCCAACGGCGCGGCGCGGGGGCCTTGCATGCGAGGGTGACGCGCGCCCCCCGCTGCGCTCCTCAGCTCAGCCTCAGAACCATTCGTCGCGCATCACGTAGGCGGAATCCTCGAAGCCCGACACCAGGCTGATCGCATGCATCGCGTTCGGCAGCTCTTGGTTCAAAAAGAACAGGCAGGTTTGCAGCTTGCCGCGGTAGAAGTCCTCCGATCCGCGCCTGGCCGTGAGCGCGGCCTGCGCGCACAGCGCCTGCCGCAGCCATAGCCAACCGACCAGCAGGTGTCCGGCAGCGGTCATGTAGTGGCTGGCGTTCGCGAGTGCCAGCCCCGCCTCGCCGCGCTGCATGCGCGAGGCCACGCTGGCCGCGGTCACGCCGACCTTCTGCGCCAGCACCCGCAGCATCACGGTGGCGTCGACCCACTCCGGCAGCAGGGCTGCTTCGCCCAGGGTCGCTTCGATCCGCCGCATCATCAGCCGCAGCGCCGCGCCGTTGTCAGCCAACGCTTTGCGCGCCAACAGGTCGATCGCCTGGATGCCGTTGGTGCCCTCGTGGATCGGGTTCAGGCGGTTGTCGCGCCAGAGCTGCTCGACCGGATACTCGCGGGTGTAGCCATAGCCGCCCAGCACCTGGATCGCGTGATCGGAGGCGATCACCCCGTACTCCGAGCTCCATGACTTGACGATCGGCGTCAGCAGATCGAGCAGGCGGCCGGATTCCTCGCGCGTGCTGGCCTCCAGCGCATGCGCCTTCAGGTCGACCAGAGTCGCCGCGTACAGGCACAGCGCATAGCCGCCCTCGACGAAAGCGCGCTGGCGCAGCAGCAAGCGCCGCACATCGGCGTGTTCGATGATCGCCACCGGCTTGGATTCCGGATCGCGCATGTCCACCGGCCGGCCCTGGCGACGCTCGCGCGCGTACTGCAGGGCGTACAGATATCCGCGGTAGGCCAGCATCACCGCGCCGATGCCAACCCCGATCCGCGCCTCGTTCATCATGTGAAACATCGCCGCCAGGCCCTGATTGGGCTGGCCCACCAGTTCGCCTACGCACTCGCCACCTTCGCCGAACTTGAGCACGGTGTTGACGATGCCGCGCTGGCCGAGCTTGTGGTTCAGACCAGCCAGCTGCACGTCATTGCGCGCGCCGACATTGCCGTCGGCATCAATGTGATTGCGCGGCACCACGAACAGGCTGATGCCTCGGGTGCCGGCGGGCGCGCCTTCGATACGTGCCAGCACCAGATGGATGATCGTCTCGCCCAGCGTGTGCTCGCCGCTGGAGATCCACATCTTCTGGCCTTCGAGCCGATAGCTGCCGTCGGCTTGAGGGATCGCGCGGGTGCGGATATCGCCCAGCGAGCTGCCCGCCTGCGGCTCGGACAGGCACATGGTGCCGAAGAAGCGCCCGGCCAATAGCGGCTCGGCATAGCGCTGGATCTGCGCGGAGTTGCCGTGCGCCAGCAGCAGATGCGCGGCGCCGCGCGTAAGCAGGCCATAGCCCGCCGCCGCCGTGTTCGCCCCCATGAACAGGCCGTCGCAAGCCAGGGCCAAGGTGTACGGCAGGCCCAGGCCACCGTGCTCTGGCGGCGCCGAGGCCGCATTGAAACCACCCTCGGCATAGGCCGCCGTCACTGTGCGGGTCGAGGCCGGCAGCACCACACCACCCTCAACGAACTGCGGCTCCTCGCGATCCGCCTGCGCCGCCTGCGGCAGGAACACCTGTTCGGCCAGCTGCTGCGCGGCCTCCAGCACTGCATCGATCGCGGCAGGCTCATGTGCCGCGAAGGCCGGCAGGGCACACAGGCCCGGCAGGTCCAGCACCTCGGTGAGCATGAAGCGCTGGTTGCGCAGGTCGACAAGCGGGCTGGCGGACATCGGCAGGTGACCACGGCGGCGGGAGGCGAGGGGCCGAAGCCTAGCAAGCCGAGCCGATGCGAACACGCCCGCGGGCTGCAGATTTCTCCTCAAGTTGCGCCGATGCCGGCCGCTAAACCGACTAGCGGAACACCGCCGACCGACCTCGGCATCAGACCCGCCGCCAGCAAACCCGCCGAATCGAGGAGCCCGCCATGCGCATCACCGGTGCTGACATCCAGCTGAGCTCCTCACGCGAGTTCCGCCAAACCGAAACCCGCCAGGAACGGCTTGAGATCCGGCTCGGGCCGAGCGCGCCCGCGCCACGGCCTGAACTCGAAATCTCACCCCGCGCGCGCGAACTGGCGGTGCAGCTGTCGGCGGATGAAAGCCCGCTGCTGGCACCGCAGGAGGCCGCCGCAACCGACGAGAGCGCCGCCCGCGGCGACCCCAATCTGAGCCTGCTGATCGGCCTGATCGAAACCCTGACCGGGCGCCCAGTGCGCCTGTTCGACGCCAGCTCTCTCGGATCTGCGCCCGCAGCAGAGGCCGCCGTTGCAGCCCCTGCACAGGCCAGTTCGCAGGCCGCGGCGCCCAGCACCGACCCGGGCTTCAGCATCGACTACCAGGCCCGACAGACCCGCAGCGAGTACGAGCGCACCAGCGTGCAGGCGCAGGGCGAGATCCAGACCGCGGACGGCGCACGGATCCGCTTCTCGCTGAATCTGCAGATGGAACGCGCCTACAGCGAGACCACCGAGCTGCGCTTCACCGCCGGCGCCGCCGCCCAGCGCAAGGATCCGCTGGTGATCAATTTCGATGGCCGCGCCGCGAAGCTGACCGACCAGCGTTTCGAGTTCGATCTGGATGCCGATGGCCAGACCGAGCGCCTGCCCCTGCTCAGCGGCGGCAGCGGTCTGCTGGCGTTTGATCGCAATCGCGACGGCCGCATCAACGATGGCCGCGAACTGTTCGGCGCGCTCAGCGGTGATGGCTTCGGCGACCTGATCGCGCTCGACAGCGACGGCAACGGCTGGATCGACAGCGGCGACACGATCTTCGGCCAGCTGCGGGTGTGGATGCCCGACCCCACCGCGCCCGATGATTCCGAACGCGGCCGGCTGATCACACTGGAGGAAGCCGGCGTCGGCGCGATCAGCTTGAGTTCGATCAGCAGCGCATTCGACCTGCGCGGCACGGGCAACAGCGACCTCGGCGAGATCCGCAGTACAGGTCTGTATGTGAGCACCGCGCGTGAGGTCGGCACGGTGCAGCAGATCGACTTCAGCGTGTGAGGCGCCCACGGTGGGCAGCAGCGTGTGAGGCCAGATTGTCGCAGCGCAGCGCAATGATTCGCGCAGGCTGCAAACGACAGTGACAGCATGCTTGAAACAGCGCGCATGCCGGCCATGCAACCCGTCACACAAAAGCGCGTTGCAGCGTGCGAGGAACCGACAAATCCCGGCCATCGTCGCAGATCGAGTTCACACGGATTAGACTCGCGGGCCTACCGCAGGTTTTCGCGGGCCCGCACAAACAGGAATCCACGCATGCAGCTTGATGCACTCTTCGACCACGCCAGCGCCCTGCCCACGGTGCCCAAAGTGGTTCAGGAGCTGATCACCAGCCTGGACGATGACAACACCTTGATCGGCGACCTCGCGCCCAAGATCGCGGCCGACCCGGTGTTGTCGGCGCGTCTGCTGCGACTGGCGAACTCGGCTTACTACCACCCCTCCCGGCCGATCGGCACGATCGAGGACGCGCTGCGCATGCTCGGCTTCAGCACTGTGCGCACGCTTGTGATCAGCGCCGGCCTCACCAGCAGCTTCCGGCCGATTCCGGGGCTCGATCTTGCCGCGTTCTGGCGCTACAGCCTGAAGGCCGCGGTGATCGCTCGCTGGTTGGCCCAACAGGCCGGTGCCGAACCGAACCAGGCCTTTACCCTGGGCCTGATGCACGGCATCGGCCAGCTGGTGATGCACGCCGCCATGCCCGAGAAAATGCTCGCTGTCGCACGCATCGCCGGCGGCTTCGATCCGCGTCGCAGCGATGTCGAGAAATACTCGTTCGGCTACAGCTTTGTCGATGTCGGCGCGCGCCTGGCTGAGCTATGGCGCTTCCCGAACGCCTACCCCGCCGCCCTGCGCGCTTGGTCGGAGCCTTTGGAACAGCCCGAGTTCGACCGGCTTGCCGGGGTGCTGAATATCGCTGCCTGGCGCGCGCGCTGCGATGTGAACGGCCTGGATCCGGATGAGATCGCCGGCACCCTGCCCTTCAAACTGCTGGATGCGCTGGAGATCGATGAAGCGGTGATCGAGGACATGCCCAGCCCACGCGAGCTGGCCTCCGAATTCGACGCGCTGTTGGCCTGAGCGCGAACGGCAGGCCGCCCGGACCGCGGTCTCCACGTCATCAACCAGCGCAACTCCCGCAGCCGGGTGCATTTCTGCCTACAGTGTCGAGACAGGTGCGTCCCGTGCCGCCAGCAACGACTACGGCGCCAGTTCACCCGCCGACCACGGCATCCAACCCTTGGCGAAGGCTTGGCTGATTCAAGGACTGAGCAATGCATCCCCGCAAGGTGGCTCGTGATCGCCTGCGCACCCTGACCGACCTGCCCAACGTCGGTGAGGCCACCGCCGCGGATCTACGACTGTTGGGCATCGAGACGCCGAGCCAGCTGGTCGGCAAATCGGCGTTCGCGATGTACGCCGATCTGTGTGCGCTCACCGGTGTTCGGCACGATCCCTGCGTCATCGACGTGTTCCTGTCGGTCACCCGCTTCATGGCCGGCGACGACGCGCGCCCGTGGTGGGCCTACACCGCCGAGCGCAAACAGATGCTTCAACAGACGAACGGAAACGGCTGAGCGTGCAGCGGCGAATCCGCCGCCCGCTGCCTGCACCGCGAGCCACGCGCTACTGGGCGAGCTGGTCCAGGGCCGCCTGCCCCAGGCGAAGCACGGGATAGCGGCTGAACTCGGCATCGAAGTACGGCGAACGCTCATAGAAGAAGCGCAGCCGAGCGCGCGGGCTGCCGGCGAACGCTTCGTCCTGCAGGCGGGCGTCGAACTCGGCCTTCAGCGCCGGATCGCTCGCCAGCATCTCGCGGGCCATCGTTTCCATCACCCGCGCTTCGGCGTACTCCTTCTCCTCGAAGATGGCATCAAAGAATCCCCAGCGCAGCAGGCTGTCCGGCGAGCCCGGCTCCAACAGCAGGGCGACCAAACGAGCGCGTGGCTGGTCCATCGGGATCAGCCAGCTGCCGGCGGTGAGTTCGGCCGGCCCGGTTTCGGCGACCTGCTTCAATGCGCTGATCATGTGGCGGCCTTCGAATGGCCGCGCCGCCCAGACGACCTCGCTGAAGCGATAGCGCTCGGCATCGATCACCTGCGCGGCAGGCAGGCGCTGCATCTGCACTGCGTGCAGCTGCAGACGTTCGATCACTGCGGTCCACTGCGGCGGCACCACGTACGCGGCCGGCGCCGGGGCTTCGGCAGTGACGATGACTTCACGCTGCACCGGCAGGCGATAGGTTTCGGGCTGGTTGATGTCGTACTGCACCCAGATGCCACCGCTGACATCGCTCTGCGTTCGGGTGTAGGCGTAGCCGAGAAAATCCTCCTCGACCGTTGCTTCGGTCAAGCCGAAGTCGAGTGGGATCGTGCTGCCGACGGTAAAGCGCTCGGCATCGGCGGCGGCAACCGCGGCCTTCAGCGCAGCCGGATCGCGGCCGATGCTGCGCAGCAGCTCCAGCAGCAGGGCTTCATTGACCGCCGCGCGGGTCTTGAAGTCTTTCAGCATGTGGGTTTCCAGCAACAGCCCCGGCCGCCCCGCGGCCGCCGCATAGCCGATTGAAAAGCGCGGCGCGGAAGCGCCCTCGACCAGACCGGCGCGCAGATCGGTGCCGTCCTTCAGGCTGATGTAGTAGGTCAAGGGCCAACCCTGCGCGGCCAGCGCCGGCTTGACGGCGCCGTCAAACACTTCGCGCTGCCAGGCGGCTAGTGCGGGCGCAATGTTCCGCTCGGTTTCAAACGCCCAGGTCATGGCGTACTGGTAGTCGGCGCCATTGGTGTTGTGCATGTCGATCAGCAGATCGGGCTGCCAGCGTTGCCACAGGCGCAGCCAGGCCTGCATCTCGGGTGCGTCGGCCTTGGTGTAGTCGCGATTGAGGTTCAGATTCTGCGCAGTGGCACGCCAACCCATCGCCTCCGGGCCGTTCTGGTTGATCCGGTTGAAGGGCGAGAAGCGCTCGTGACCGTCGACGTTGAGCACCGGCACCAGCACCAGCACCACCGGCTCCAGCAACTCGGAGTATTTGCCGCTGACCGTGAGATCGCGGGCCAGCGCCATCAGCACATCCTTGCCCTCGTGCTCACCGGGATGGATGGCGGCCTGGATCAGGATCACCGGTTTGCCGGACGCGCGCGCGGCTTCCGGGCTGAGCTCGCCGCCCGCGGCCAGCACTACGGCCTGCATGGGCCGACCCTGCGCGCTGGTGCCGAAGTCGAAAGTCGACAGCTGGCTGCAGGCGGCATCCAGCCGCTCGAAGTAAGCGCGGGTTTGCGCATAGCGCGGAGTCTCGGTGTAGGCGCTGGCTTCGGCGGGCGTGGTCCAGTCGGTCGCCGCGCTTGCGGCGGCAGCGGTGAGAATCAGCGGGATCCACATGGTCGACGGCGCGCCCTTCAAGATGACGAAGGCGAGCAGGGTCGCGCGGGCACGGGCGCTCGGCCAGTGCCAGAAATCCGGGTGTCGCGTCCTGCAAACGATCGCTTTGCCCGCAGTGTCAAAGACGGCGAACTCCAGAGGGCAAACGGTCGGCAGCGGCCTTCACTGCGGTTACCCTGTCCGGATGACTTCCTGCCTGATGTCGACCATGCCCCCCAGAATCCAGCCGCGTCGCCTGTACCGCCCCGTGCTGCTCGCCGCCTGCAGCGCACTCGCGGCCTGCAGCGTCAACCCGCCGCTGCCCAGCGCGCCGGTCGACGACTTCGCGCTGCGGATCCTGCATATCAACGATCACCATTCGCGGCTGGCGCCCGACACCGGTGGCGAGCTCAAGATCGACGGCGAAACCGTACAGCTCAGCTTCGGCGGCTTTCCAGCGGTGACTCAGACCATCGAGGCGCTGTCGGCGGGCGTGCCCAATGTGCTGAAGCTGCACGCCGGCGACGCAATCACCGGCGATCTCTACTTCACCCTGTTCCAGGGCGAGGCCGATGCGGATCTGATGAACACGGTCTGCTTCGATGCGTTCTCGGTCGGCAACCACGAGTTCGACACCGGAGACGCCGGCCTCGCCAAATTTCTCGACTTTCTGTGGAAGGATCGCAGCCGCTGCGCCACGCCTGCGCTGGCAGCCAATGTGCGGCCGACCGTCGGCAGCTCGCCCTTGGCGCCGCGCACCGCCAATGACTATCTGCAGCCGCACCTGGTGCTGGAACGCGGCGGCCGCCGGATCGGCATCGTCGGCATCGACATCGCCGGCAAAACCAAGTCGGCGTCCAGCCCCGACGCCGGCACCGCCTTCGATGACGAGCTCACGACGGCGCAGGCGCAGATCGACCAACTGCAGGCCGAGGGCACCGACCACATCGTGCTGTTGACCCACATCGGCTACCTCAACGATCTGCGTCTGGCGCGCGGGCTGCGCGGAGTCGACATCATCGTCGGCGCCGACTCGCACACCCTCCTCGGCGATCAGTTCAGCGCGCTGGGACTGAGCCCGGCCGGCCCCTACCCCACCCGCCTGCAGAACCTCGACGGCGATGCCGTATGCGTAGTGCAGGCCTGGCAGTACACCTGGGTCGTCGGACAGCTCGATGTGCGCTTCGATGCCGATGGCCGCGTGCTGAGCTGCGACGGCACGCCGCACCTGCTGGTTGGCGCGGACCTGCGCCAGGGCAGCACACCGCTTGCCGGTGCGCAGCTGGACGCGCTGCTGAGCAGGATCGACGCGACCGACGTGCTGCGTCGCGCGCAGCCGCAGCCCGCCGCGCAGGCGGTGTTGAAGGTTTACCAGGACCAGATCGAGAAGTTCAGCACCGAGGTGGTCGGCCAAGTGCCCGAGCGGCTGTGCCTGCGCCGCGCGCCCGGTCCGTATGACCGCAGCCGCGATGGCGCCCCGGGCTGCGCCGAGGCCACCGATGTGCACGGCGGCCATGTCCAGCAGGTCATTGCGCGCGCCTTCCTGGCATTGGGCCAGCGCTTCGGCGGCGCCGATATCGCGATCCAGAACGCCGGCGGCGTGCGCAATGGCATCGCCGCCGGCGACTTCACCATTGGCGATGCCTACCTGGCCCTGCCGTTCAAGAACATGCTCGATCGCCTGCTGATGACCGGCAGCGAGGTGCACGGCGTGCTGGAAGACGCGGTCGAGCAATTCGTCAGCAACCCGGGCAGCAACAGCGGCGCCTGGCCGTACGCGGCCGGCCTGCGTTGGGACATCGACCTGACCCGCAGCCGTGCCGAAGGCCGGGTGCTGAATGTGCTGATCCATACCGACGCAGTCTGGCAGCCGCTACAGCCCGACATGACCTATCGCGTGATCACCAATGACTACATCGCCGCCGGGCGCGATGGCTTCACCGGCTTCGGTGCGATCACCGGCGAGCGCCGCGAACCCACCTACTTGCACTACGCGCAGGCGTTGGCGGACTACGCCAAGGCGGGCGGCGATCTGCTGCGGCCGAAGCCCGAGGAAATGAGCACGCAGAGCGTGGTCTATCCGGAACGCGAGCCGCGCTGAGCCGGCGCTGCACGCCCCGCAACCGGTGTTGCGTTGTGGGGCGCAACGCGGCGCGCCTGCTGCTGACGCGGATGCTTGAATCGGGGCCGAAGACCCGCGCGATTGACGTGACACCTGATGATCTCGCGCAGGGGCGCTGCTTCGGTGGCGACCCCAGCGGGCGCCCCCGCAACTGTCGCGCTGGGGTGCGTCGGTCCTGCCGCATTCCACATCGAGCCCTCGGCTCACGCTGTGTCGAGCGTGGCGACGCCGCCTCAGCCCAAGGCGGTGCGTATCGGGCTCAGAAAGGCCTCGGCACGGGCGCAGGCATCAGCGGTGTCGGCGGCCTGGGCCAGCGTGCTGACCAGGGCGCTGCCGATCACCACCGCATCGGCGAGCTCGCCGGTGGCGACCGCACTGGCGGCATCGCGCACACCGAAACCGACCGCGATCCGGCTGTTCGACAACGTACGCAGATGGCGGATGTGCTGGGCGACGTCGCCCGTGTCGAGCTTGTTGCCGGCGCCGGTCACGCCGTTGAAGGACACGTAGTACAGATAGCCCTGCGCGCTGCGGCACAGCTTGGTCAGCCGCTCGCCGGTGCTGGTCGGCGCCGCCAGGGGCACCAGCGCAAGGCCTTCGGCATTCAGGGCCTCGCGCACCGGGTCGGACTCCTCCGGCGGGCAGTCGACCAGCAACACACCGTCGACGCCAGCGTCAACCGCGGCCTTGGCGAAACGCTGCAGGCCGAACATCTCGACCGGATTGAGATAGCCCATCAGCACGATCGGCGTGGCCACATCCTGCTGACGGAACTCGGCAACCATCGCCAGCACCCGGCGCAGGCCGACTTTGCGCAGCAGGGCGCGCTCACTGCTCTGCTGGATCACCGGCCCATCGGCCATCGGGTCGGAGAACGGTACGCCGAGCTCGATCACATCCGCGCCCGCGCGCACCAGCGCATGCATCACCGGCACCGTGGCTGCGTCGGAAGGATCCCCGGCGGTGATGAACGGAATCAGCCCTTTGCGGCCAGCGGCGGCGAGAGCGTCGAAGCGGGAGTCGATGCGGTTCATTGGGTGGGAATCGGGAGTGGGGAATGGAGAATCTTCACAAGCAGACGCTTGCGGAGCGACAGAAGTAGAGGATGAGACACGCGGCACTACGGATCACTCGGCGATGGGAGCCGCGGAACTCGGCCTTAGCCGTTCCCGATTCCCCATTCCCGATTCACCGAATCACAGCGTGATGCCCTCACGCTTCGCGATCGTGTACATGTCCTTGTCGCCGCGACCGGACAGATTGGCCAGAATCAGCGCGTCCTTGGGCATCGTCTTCGCTTTCTTGATCGCCAACGCGATCGCATGACTGGATTCAAGTGCGGCCAGGATACCTTCGGTGCGGGCGAGCAGATGGAAGGCTTCCATGCACTCGACATCGGTGATCCCCTCGTACTCGGCGCGGCCACTGTCCTTCAGGAACGCGTGCTCGGGGCCGACGCCGGGATAGTCGAGGCCGGCCGAGATCGAATGGGTTTCGATGATCTGGCCGTCGTCGTCGCACAGCAGATAGGTGCGATTGCCGTGCAACACGCCCGGGCGACCCGCCGCCAGCGAAGCCGAATGGCGACCGGTTTCGATGCCATCGCCGGCCGCCTCGGCGCCGAAGATCCTGACCTCGCGATCGTTCAGGAAGGGATGAAACAGGCCGATCGCATTGCTGCCGCCGCCGACGCAGGCGACCAGCGCATCCGGCAGGCGGCCGAACTGCTCGAGCATCTGCACCCGCGCCTCGCGGCCGACCACGGCATTGAAGTCGCGCACCATGCGCGGGTACGGGCTGGGGCCGGCCACGGTGCCGATGATGTAGAAGGTGTCGTGCACGTTCGAGACCCAGTCGCGCATGGCCTCATTCAGTGCGTCCTTGAGCGTCTTCGAGCCCGAGGTCACGCCGACCACCTCCGCGCCGAGCAGCTTCATGCGGAACACATTGATCGCCTGCCGCTCGATGTCGGTAGATCCCATGTAGACCACGCATTTGAGGCCCAGCCGCGCGGCGACCGTGGCCGAGGCCACGCCGTGCTGGCCGGCGCCGGTCTCGGCGATGATGCGGGTCTTGCCCATGCGCTTGGCCAGCATCGCCTGGCCGATGGTGTTGTTGATCTTGTGCGCGCCGGTGTGGTTCAGATCCTCGCGCTTGAGCAGGATCTGCGCGCCGCCGACGTGGCGGGTCAGACGCTCGGCGACATAGATCGGCGAGGGCCGGCCGACGTAGTGCTTGAGGTCGTATTCGAGTTCGGCGATGAACTCGGGATCCTTGCGATAGCGCTCGTAGGCGGCTTCAAGCTCGCGCAGCGGCTCGATCAGGGTCTCGCTGACAAAGCTGCCGCCGAACTGGCCGAAATGCCCGCGGGCATCCGGGAACTGGTTGTAATCACTGACTTGAAGGGCTGCGGTCTGCATGGTGCACCTCGTCCACAAATTGCTGCATGCGCTGCGGGCATTTGAGCCCCGGCGCGCTCTCGATTCCGCTGGATACATCGACCGCATACGGCCGCACCGCGCGCACCGCCGCCTGCACGTTGTCGGGGGTGAGCCCACCGGCCAGCAGCAGCGGATGGCTGCGCTCGGTCGGCAGGCGCGACCAGTCAAACGCATGCCCGCTGCCGCCCTGCCCGCCGGCGGCATGACTGTCGAACACGAAGCCCGCCGCCTGCGCATAGGCCCGCTGGTAGGCCGCCACACTGGTCACGCTGGCCATCGGCACCGCCTTCAGAAACGGCACCTCGAACGCAGCACAGAACTCGGGTGTCTCGTCGCCGTGGAACTGCACCAGGTCAGGCCGCAGTGCGTGAATCGCCGAGCGCACGAATGCAGGCTCGGCATTCATCACCAGCAGCACGCTGTGCACCAGGGCGGGCACTGCGGCGCGCAGCACGCTGGCCTGATCCAGCCCGAGCGCGCGCTTGCTGCCCGGCACCATGATCAAGCCGATCGCATCAACCCCCAACGCAATCGCGCGCTGGATATCCTCCGCGCGGGTCATGCCGCAAAACTTGATGCGGGTTCGTTGTGGGGGATAGGCGTGCATGGGGCGCGTAGTGTGCCGCAGCGGGCAGGTCGATTCGTCAACAGCGCGCGATCAGGACGTTTCGGACCAACGCGACCACCGTCGCTGGCGTGGCGCAACGGAAGCGCGGCTCATTCCGCCGCAGAATCATCTGCGTTGACGTCGCTCTCATCATGCGACCCTGCGCGTGGCGGATAGGTCCGCTCCGGCTCGGGCCCGACCCAGCTGAACTCCGGCGGCAGACCGAACCGCGCCGGATACAGCGGACCCTCGAACACCAGGCCCTGGGGCTGCGCGGTCGGCCCGGCCACATGCCGATTGCGCCCGGCCAGCAGTTCGGCCAACCAGTGCTCGGGCTGCTCACCACGGCCGACCAACAGCAGGCTGCCGACGATGTTGCGCACCATGTGGTGCAGGAACGCATTCGCCTGCACCGCGACTTCAACCCATTCGCCCTGACGCCGCACGTCGATGTGGTGCAGGTCGCGCAGCGGGTGCTTGGCCTGGCAGGCGGCGGTGCGAAAGGCGCTGAAATCGTGCAGGCCCACCAGATGCTGGGCGGCGCGGTGCATCGCCTCGGCATCCAGCGGTGCGCGCTCCCACGCAGCGTGCTGGCGCTCGAGCGCGGGACGCACGCGGCGATTGAGAATGCGGTAGCGATAGCGCCGCGCCAGCGCCGAGTAGCGCGCATGGAAGTCGCTGCCCACCGGCTGCACCCACAGTAGACAAGCGGCATCCGGCAGGCGCGAGGTGGTACCCATCTGCAGCGCGCGCGTGCTGCGCTCGGCCTGGATATCGAAATGGATGATCTGGCCGCGCCCATGCACGCCGCTGTCGGTGCGGCCAGCGCACGTGACCAGCACCGGCGCCGCAACAACGAAGGACAGCGCGCGCTCGACCACGGATTGCACCGTGTCGCCGTGCGACAGCCGCTGCCAGCCGGAAAACGCGCCGCCGTCGTACTCGACCGCAGCGACGTAGCGGCGGGTGATGGGAGGATTGGACAGCGGGGTTTCGGAAGTCACGGCGGCGCTCACAGCGGAGTTTGCAGCAGCATGCACAGCGGGGCTTGGTAAAGCGGTGGGTGCGGCAGCCCGACAGTGTAGTGATCCGGACCCACTGGAGGGACGTCTGTGCCGCCCAAAAGCACAGGGGCCGGATGACCGGCCCCTGCGTGTTCAATCACCGGGCTGCAGACCTCAGCGGATCTCGTCCAGCAGACGCCGGGCGTCGCCGCGCTGTTCGGTGGTGCCTTCCTGCGCGACCTCTTCCAGCATGCCGCGCGCGCCTTCGACGTCGCCCATGTCCAGATACGCACGGGCCAGCTCCAGCTTGGTCGCCGCCGCCTCGATCGCATCGGCCGAGATGTCGAGATCCAGCGAGCTGCTGCTCGAGGGCGTAGACAGCTCCGGCGGCAACTCGAACGAAGGCGCCTCAATGGAGGCCGCAGTGAGCGCACTTGAATCGATCCGGGCGAACTCGGCTTCGCGCGACAACTGCGGCACTTCAAGCTCCGGCGAGGCCAGATCGATCCGGAACTCCGGCTCTTCGCTGAAGCGGCTCGGCTCGGCGGCGGGCGCGTCGACGTACTCGAACGACGATCCGGCAGGCGTGTTGTTGGCGTAGGCCGACGGCGCGCTGGAGGTGTCTTCGCTCGGCTCCCAGGCGCGGCTTTGCGCGGCGTGCTCCATGAACAGCGGGTGGTCGGGCAGCATTTCACGCCCCATCTCCAGCGCCTGCTGCCAAGCCGGCTCATCCGGATCGTAGACCTGGGCGTACATGGCTTCGACAGCGCCCTCGAAGCGCGAGGCGTCGTTCAGCCCGTAGTAGTAGCGGACCAAGTCCAGATGCCGTTCGAGGTCGTCCGGCTGTTCGGCCACCTGATCCAGCAGCTCGCGCTCCTCGGCATCGTCGTAGCTTTCCGCACCTGCCTGGTAGGCCTGGGACGCACCCGGCACGCCGAAATCGGCGCCCTCGAAGCGCGAGCTGGCGCCCGCAGCGGCGGCCGCAGCGGCTGCTTTCTTCTTGCCGCGACCGCGCATGCCGAGCAGGGCCAACAGGCCGATCACAACAGCACCACCACCGCCAAGCACCAGCGGGCTCATGAACCAGGGATCCTGCACCACCGGTGCAGGCGCCGGCGGCGTAACGACCGGCGCTGCGGCTTCGGGTGCCGCTGACACAGGCGCTGGCTCCGGCTCGGCGGAAGGCGTGGCTTCGAAGCCGTCATCGCCCACCGCGGACTCATCTGTATCGACCGCTGCGCCAGCGTCAAGGTCATCGCCAGGCAGGGTGCCGACATCCGGCGTGGCCTCAGCGGGGTCCGCCGAGGGCGCTGCGGCATCAGAAGAGGAAGCGGACGAGGAAACAGTTTCTGGTTCAACCACCACCGGCGTCGGCGTCGGTGCGGGAACGACGGCCGCTGCCGCTGAGCTGGCTGTTTCGGCTGCGGCACGCTCGGCTTCCAGTTCGGCCAGTCGCTGCTGCAGCGCCTCCAGCTCGCTGTTGCGGAGCTCAAGCAGGCGTTCGCTGTCGCCACGGATCTTTTCAAGCTCCTGCACGCGGGTACGCAGCTCGCGGTTCTCCTGCGCCGCGGCCTCGCTCTGCTCGCGGGCACGCGCGAGATCGGCGCGCAGTTCGGCGCCCTGGCCGCCCGCCGAAGCGCCACTCTGAGCGGCTGTCGCGGGGGTGTCGCCACGTGGGGGCACGATGGCGAGGCGGGAATCGGCCGGCGCCGGTGCCGCCGGGCTGACGGGCTGACGGCTTGCCTGCGGGGTTACCGGCTGCAGGCTCGCGCTTTCCGGGGATTGATCGCGCAGCAACTGCGCGGCTTCGCCCGGGCGAATGGCGAGTGCCTCCTCGCGCGACGGAATGCGCAGCACCGCGCCGGTGCGCAGGCGGTTGATATTGCCGCCGATGAAGGCCTCCGGGTTGGCGCGCTGCAGTGCGATCATCATCTGATTGATGTTGATCGACGAATCGGGCAGCGCCCTGCTCGCGATGCGCCAGATCGAATCCCCCTCGTTGACCGGGCCGTAACTCTCACCGGGCACCAACGAAGGCGCCGACGAAGATGGGGATGGCGAGGATGAGGATGGCGCAGGTGCGGCGGCTGGGCGGGGCGTCGGCATTGCTGGCGGCTGGGCGAGGTTTTCGGCCGGCGCCGGACGCACATCACCCTGCGGCAATGCCGTGGTCTCGGAAGGCAGGGCTCGCGACGGTACCGCGACCGGCGGGTCAAGCAGCAGCGTGTACTCGCGAAGCAGCTTGCCGCGGGCCCATTCCACCTCAATCAGCAGACCGAGGAAGGGATCATTGATCCGGTTCGGTGTGGTGACCCGGATCACCGGCCGACCGTTCGAGCCTTCGACAACGCTGAACTGCATCGCAGATACCAGCGCCCCGCTGGGTCGCTCAAGACCGATCCGCGCGAACGACTCGGCTGAAGCCAGACGGACCTGAAGGTCGGCGGCTTCACCCGGGGTGTTCTCAAGCACGGGGATTTCGGCCAGCAGCGGCTGGTTGAGGCTGGACTTCACCTGTACCTGGCCGAGGCCAAGCGCGAGCGCATTGGATGCGCCGAGGGCGAGCGCCAGCGCAACCGGCAGTCTGAGCATCTTATTCATTTGAATCTTTCCCCCATCCGCTGCGGATGATTGTTTTGAGCTGTCCAACGCCGGTGGCCCCTGGCCACTGTGGCCGGCTTCGATCGCGCCGAGCCCGCGACCAGCCCGGGCTGAACGAACAGAAGCTAGAAACGACATGACAACGGCGCGCTAACTATAGGTCAACTGTGACATTTCACCAACAATCAGGCCCACGCCGACGAGGCCGCCGACGCGGGACTGAGGTGATGTTCGTCACATTTTTGAACTCTGCCGGTAGCGCGCGCCGGTCCGGCGCCCCTCAATCGCGCTCAGCCAGCACCCGTTCAGCGATCTGCACGGCGTTCAGCGCGGCACCCTTGCGAATGTTGTCGGACACGATCCACAGGTTCAGCCCACGCGGGTGGCTGATGTCTTCGCGGATCCGTCCGACGAAAACCGGATCTTTGCCGGCAGCGTGGGTGACCGGGGTCGGATAGCCGCCCGCAATCCGCTCATCGACCACCACCACACCGGGACTGCGACCCAGCAGCTCGCGCGCCGCGGCGGCGCTGATCTTGTCGCGGGTTTCGATATGCACCGCCTCGGAATGGCCGTAGAACACGGGCACGCGGACGGCCGTCGGGTTCACTTCGATACTGTCGTCGCCGAGGATCTTGCGGGTCTCCCAGACCAGCTTCATTTCTTCTTTGGTGTAGCCGTTGTCGGTGAAGTCATCGATCTGCGGGATCAGATTGAAGGCGATCTGGACCGGGAAGCGCTGCGGTTCCGGATCCTGGAAGGCCAGCATCGCCGCGGTCTGGCGGCCGAGTTCCTCCATCGCCGAACGGCCTGCGCCGGACACCGATTGATAGGTCGCCACATTGATCCGGGTGATACCGTACTCGCGATGGATCGGCGCCAACGCGACCAGCATCTGCATGGTCGAGCAATTCGGATTGGCGATGATGCCGCGCGGCCGGTTGCGAATGGCCTCGGGGTTCACCTCGCTGACCACCAGCGGCACGTCGACATCGCGACGGAAATGCGAGGTGTTGTCGATCACCACCGCGCCGGCTGCGGCCGCCCGCGGCGCGTGCTCGGCCGAGACGCTGCCGCCGGCCGAGAAAAATGCGATATCGACGCCGGCGAAATCGAATTTGGACAGCTCACGCACGGTGTAGCTGCGCTCGCCGCAGCGAACCATGTCGCCGGCCGAACGCTCGCTGGCCAGCGGGATCAGTTCGGTGAACGGGAACTTGCGCTCGGCCAGGATCTCCAGCAGGGCTTCACCGACGGCGCCAGTGGCACCGACCATCGCGATCTTCAGGGACTTGGACATCGGGCGGACTCCATTGCAAAGGGTTTGAGCAGGGCGCGCACTCTAGCGCGACGCAGGTACGACTCGACGCCGCAGCGGCGGCGCTGACAAATGGTTGTGTCCAGCGGTGGCAACTCGATGCCAGAACATGGCTGCCAGCGGGCGCGCTAGCAGCCTGTCGGGCTTTGGGGGTCGAGGCGATAGTCGACTGCGAGAGGACAGTTTTTCGACGATTTGCAGGCCAATAGTGGGCTCTCGGCCAAGAATCGGCGGATTGTGGACCGCGCAGGCGGATTTGCAGCCCGGCCAACCAAAGTCCGACAGGCTGCTAGCCCGGCAGCCTGCCGGGCACGGCCGGCGGCGCCACCACGTCGCCGCACTGGGCTCGATGCAGCAGGGCCTGATCCATCAGCACCAGGGCGACCATCGCCTCGGCAATCGGCGTGGCACGAATGCCGACACAGGGATCGTGGCGCCCGTGGGTCACCACCTCCACCGCCTCACCCGCAACGTTCACGCTGCGGCCGGGCAGACGCGTGCTGGAAGTGGGCTTGAGCGCCAGATGGCAGATCAGGTCCTGGCCGGTGCTGATGCCGCCCAGCACGCCGCCCGCGTGGTTGCTCAGGAAACCCTCGGGCAGCATCTCGTCGCGATGCGCTGTACCCAACTGGCCAGCCACCGCCATGCCGTCGCCGATCTCCACGCCCTTGACCGCATTGATGCCCATCAAGGCTGCCGCCAGCTCGGCATCGAGTTTGGCGTACAGCGGCGCACCCCAGCCCGGCGGCACATGCTCCGCGATCACCGTCACGCGCGCGCCCACCGAATCGCCAGACTTGCGCAGCGCATCCATATACGCCTCAAGCGCAGGCAGGGAGTCGGCATCGGGCCAGAAGAAGGGGTTGCCTTCCACCGCATCCATGTCGATCGACGACGGCTCATGCGGGCCGAGCTTCGAGACGTAACCGCGCACGCGAATGCCGTGACGTTCGGCCAGCCACTTCTTTGCAATCACCCCGGCCGCCACCCGCACCGTGGTCTCGCGCGCCGAAGACCGACCGCCACCCCGGTGGTCGCGAATCCCATACTTCTGCAGGTAGGTGTAGTCCGCGTGCGCCGGCCGGAACACCTGAACCAGGTTGCCGTAGTCCTTGCTGCGCGCATCGACGTTGCGGATCAACAGCGCCAGCGAAGTGCCGGTGGTGACGCCCTCGAAAACCCCCGACAGCAGCTCGACCTCATCGGCCTCGCGCCGCTGCGAGGTGTGGCGGGAGCGCCCGGTGGCGCGGCGTTCGATGTCGTGCCGAAAATCCTCGGGCGCTATCGCGATCCCGGGCGGCAGCCCATCGATCACACAGCCGATTGCGGGTCCGTGGCTCTCACCGAAGGTGGTGACGCGCAGCAGGTGGCCAAAGGTGTTGATCGACATGGTGCGGATCCGGTGGCATGCCTCCACCCAGCAACGCAGGGACGGAGCAGGTGATGTTGTGAGAACCGAACGTCGCCGTCCGATCCGTGAGCGCTGCCGACGAGGGCACATCAACCCGGCGGCGTGCTGGGCTGGTGCTCAGCAACGAGGGCGCTGGCGGCAATCGCGCACATCGACGCTCAACGCGCGTCGGCGAGGGCCTTGATCGTAGCGGTGTGGGCAACCAGGTCGCCGCGCTCAACCACGAATACGCCCATCTGTCCTACCTTGAACTCGACCCAAGCGAACGGAACCTCCGGCAGCAGCCTGACCAGAGCCCGCTCACTCTCACCGACTTCGACTATGAGCAGGCCATTCTCGGTCAAGTGCTCCGGCGCATCGCGCAGAATCTTCAGAGCCAGATCGAGGCCGTCATCGCCCGCGCGCAGGCCCAGCTCAGGCTCGTGCGCGTACTCGGCGGGGAGTGCATCCACCTCGGCATGGGTCACATAGGGCGGGTTGCTGACGATCAGGTCGTAGCGCTCTCCGGCCACACCCTCGAACAGATTGCTGTGAACAGCCCGAACGCGGTCGCCTACTTCGAAACGGGCGATGTTCTCGGCTGCCAGCGCCAGCGCGTCTTCGCTGATGTCGATAAGATCGACCTCCAGTTCAGGGTTGTGCGCCGCCATGGCGATACCGATGCAGCCCGAGCCGGTGCAGAGGTCGAGCGCGCGCTGCACATAGCGCCCACCCAGCCAGGGCTCGAAGCCCGCTTCGATCAGCTCGGCGATCGGTGAGCGCGGCACCAGAGCACGTGAGTCCGTCTTGAACGCCAAGCCTGCGAACCACGCCTCGCCGGTGATATAGCAGGCTGGAATCCGCTCACCGATACGGCGCTCGAACAGACCCAGCACCAGGTCGCGCTCCTCCGCAGTCAGCCGCGCCGCGCCGTAGGCGGGCGAAAGATCGTGCGGAAGGTGCAAAGCGTGCAGCACCAGCTGGGTAGCTTCGTCCAATGCATTGTCGTAGCTGTGGCCAAAGCTCAACCCCGATTTGCCGAAGCGGGTTGCGCCATAGCGGATGAAGTCGATGATGCTGCGAAGTTCGGCGGACATGGGGCAGGCGCTGGCTTGAATTCGGCCGCGAAGTATAGCCGTCGCCCCTGTCAGCCCCACCATCGAAGCGTGCACGTGATCGTCAGCGCGACGGGCCGTCGGCGCGCCTGCGTCGTCAGACGTCAGATGCACATGCAAAACCGCCGACGGCCACGCGCATCCTGCAGCCGAGCCTTGAATCTGCGCTCGGCGCGTGGACTTCGGAACTTGAGCTCCGCCCAGTGTGCATGGGTCGGAGCGAAGGGCAAGCGGCGCTCAGGTGTCAGTCCGCGCTTTGCGCACCACTGGCATGCCCTACCCCGTCGCCATCGTTCACGAGGTGCGCGGGCAGCAGGCCGGCAGACACGGTTGCGCCCGATCCACTCACGGCAGGCGGCTTTGGCGGCAACAGTCGACGCGGACATGCAAGTGATCACTGAAGAAGCTCAAGAACACCTGGACTGGCCTGAAACCCGCGCCGGTGTTGGCGTACCCGTGCCGCTTGGTGTTGCTGCCGACGGCGCCGATTCCAGGCCAACCCAAGTGTTCGAGGCAGCGATGAAACGTGCAATAGAAGTCGCAGCACAAATGTTGCAGGCACTGCCCTCCATCGGCGGAGGATGTGCGGCCGATTCGCGATCGAACGCATCCAAGGATCGAGCTTGCGTTGTGCCGGCAGCGCGCACGCCGGCGCGACGTACTACGGGGGCGCAGGAATGCAGCTACAGCGGCTGGACCGTTTCATCCTCGGCTCGTCCTTGGCCTACGTGCTGTTTGGCGCCGTCTGGATCGTCGGCTCCGATGCCCTTTTGGGGCGAATGCTGAGTGTCGAGGCGATTGCTCAGCTGTCGATGGCCAAGGGTCTGCTGTTCGTGGTGCTGTCGGCCTGCGGCTTCGCCCTGGGCATGCGCCATGTGAGGGCGCTGGTCGATTCGAAGCCACCGCCCGGCTACGGCTTCGACTGGCGGCGCTGGCAGCGTTGGCCGGGCTATCTGCTCGCCCTGGTCCTGGTCTGCACCGTCGGCTATCTGCGGACGGTTCTGCTGGATTCGCTGGGCGACGACGGGCATCACCATCTGCTGCTGATTTTCGTGCCTGTGATCTTCGTGTCATCCCTGCTCGGCGGCTGGGGTCCGGGCTTGCTCAGCACCGCTGTCGCCGTGCTGATCGCAGCGCAGTCGCTGTACTTCCAGCGGGAGATCGGCCATGGCACCGGCGTTGCCGAGCATCTGCAACTGTTCCTGCTCGGCGTGAGCGGTGCCGCCGGCAGCCTGATCAGCGGAGGCCTGCATCGCGCACGCGAGGCTGCCGAGCGCGACGCGGTCACCACGGCTTCGACGCTGGGCGCGATCGGTGATGGCGTGGTTGTGCTGGATGCCGAGCACCGTGTGGTCTCACTCAACCGCGCTGCCCTGCAGATCATCGGCTGCGATCAAATCGCCGCACACGGGCAAACCCTGGCCGACCTGCTCGGTGCAGACATCGCCCGGGTGGGCAATCTGCCGCTGCACAGCGCGCAGGCGACCGACTACGGGATGGTCAACCTCACCCGAGCGGATGGCGTGGTGATGGTCCTGAAGGTCGACGGCTATCCGCTGCTTGAGCGCGGCCAACGGCGCGGCCGCGTGATCGTGCTGCGCGACGAAACCAGCCGCGACGCACTCTCACGCGAGGCCACCCGCGTGCGCGGGTTGCTCACGGCGATTATCGAGGGCTCGTCCGACGCGATCTTCGTCAAGGATCGCAACGGCCGCTACCTGCTTGGCAACGCACACTGCGCGGAGATGCTGGGCTACGCGACCGACGACCTTGTCGGCCGTGGCGACGCGGATTTTTTCCCGGCGGCGCAGGCGCGGATGCTGCAGCAGATCGATTCGAACATTCTTCAAGAGGGCACAACCCGCACCGGCGAGGAACACCTGAGCCTGCCGGGCCGGCCGGAGGTGGTGTTTCTGGCCACCAAAGGGCCGGTGCGCGACGAGACCGGCGCGGTGGTGGGCGTATTCGGTATTTCGCGTGACATCACCGAACGCAGCCAGCATGAGCGCGCGCTGGCGCGAAGCCGCGCCCAGCTGCACACCTTCGTTGAGCAAGCGCCGATCAGCGTCGCGATGTTCGACCGCGAGATGCGCTATCTGGTCGCCAGCCAGCGCTGGCGCGCCGGCTTTGCGAGCAATGAAGACACGCTGATCGGACGCTCGCACTACGATGTGCTGCCGGACGTTCCGGATCACTGGCGCGTCTTGCATGCGCGTGGGCTCGCTGGCGAGCATCTGCACTGCGATCACGAGCAGTGGGAACGCAGCGATGGTCAGCGTCACTGGCTGCGCTGGGCCATCCAACCCTGGAACAACGACAATGGCGACATCGGCGGCATCATCATCGTCGCCGAGGATCTCACCACGCAGATGCGCCTGCTTGAGCAGCAGCGGATTTCAGCGGTGGCGCTGGAAGCAGCCGACGCCATCGTCATCACCGACGCCAATACGGTGGTGCAGCAGGTCAATCGCGCCTACTGCGATATCACCGGCTACAGCGCCGACGAGGCAATCGGACGTCGCCAGGGCGATCTGGTGCGTTCGGAGAAGCAAGGCGTGGAGTTCTATCGTGCGATGTGGTCCGAGCTGGCGACCAACGGCGTGTGGCGCGGCGAACTGTGGAACCGCCGCAAGAGCGGTGAGCTGTATCCCCAGTTCCTCAGCATCACCGCGGTGCGGGACGAGCGTGGCGAGGTCAGCCACTACGTCGGCGTCATGCAGGACATCACCCAGCGCAAACGCGCTGACGAGACCATCCTGCGCCTCGCCTACTACGACGCGCTGACTGACCTGCCCAATCGCCGCCTGCTGCTCGATCACCTGCAACACGCGCTGAAGAGCTGCGAGCGTGAGGGCATCTGCGGCGCACTGCTGTTCATCGATCTCGACAATTTCAAGCAGATCAACGACACCCTCGGGCACGACGCTGGCGACGAGCTGCTGATCCAGGTCGCTCGGCGCCTGCAGGCCGCCGTCCGCGACACCGACACGGTGGCCCGCCTCGGCGGCGACGAGTTCGTGGTGATGCTGGAACATCTGTCCGATGAACCCGGACGCGCTGCGGCGCTGGCGGGCCAGGAAGCGCAACGGATTTCCGAGCGCATCGTCGCCGGCTACACGATCCGCGGCGCTGACCAGCGCAGCAGCGCGAGCATCGGCATCGCGCTGTTCTGCAGCGGCGAGATCAGCCCCGAAAGCCTGATGAAGCAGGCCGACCTCGCGATGTATCAGGCCAAGGCCGACGGCAAGAATCTGGTGCGGTTCTTTGATCCCGCCATGCAGACCGTGGTCGAGTCCCGTTCGCGTCTGGAATCCGAACTGCGCAGCGCGGTGCAGCGCGGCCAGTTCACCCTGCACTACCAGGTGCAGCTGCATCGCGACCTCGGCGTGGTCGGGGTGGAGGCGTTGATGCGCTGGCAGCGCGACGATGGCCGCCTGGTCTCGCCGGCAGAGTTCATTCCGCTCGCGGAAGAAACCGGCCTGATCGTGCCGATGGGTGCGGTCGCGCTGGTGCAAGCCTGCCGACAGCTGGTGGCCTGGCGCAACGACCCGGACACCTGTGGCTTGAGCATCGCGGTGAACGTCAGCGCACGCCAGTTCCGCAACGAAGACTTCGTGCATCAGGTCGAGTCGGCGCTGCAGCAAACCGGCGCTGACCCGCAGCGGATCAAGCTGGAGCTGACCGAAAGCCTGCTGCTGGATCAGGTCGACACCGCGATCGCACGTATGCACCAGCTGCGCGCAATCGGTCTGGTGTTCTCGCTCGACGACTTCGGCACCGGCTTCTCGTCCTTGTCCTATCTCAGACGCCTGCCGCTGGAGCAGCTGAAGATCGATCGCAGCTTCGTCACCGACTTGCTGAGCGACAGCAATGCCGCAGCGATTGCCCGCGCCATCATCCACTTGGCGCACAGCCTCGGCCTCGCCGTGGTCGCCGAAGGCGTGGAAAGCGAAGCGGTCTGGGACTGCCTTCGCGAGGAAGGCTGCGACATCGGCCAAGGCTATCTGTTCGGCCGGCCCCTGCCGGCTGAGGCGATTCCGCAGCACATACGCGAGCTCAAGGCCAGCCACCGCGATTGAGGTCGCGCAGCTGCGGTGGCGCAGCGCTTTGATGGTTCGCGGGTCCTCAAAGGCCCGATCAGCAGCACGGCGCAAGGATGTGAGCTTGCACGCCGAAGCTCATCCGCATCGATCTGGACAGCCGCCCGGGACGACGAGCTCCGCTTACAGCCCGCGCCAAGCGGCGTACGCACTGTACAGAGCCGTAGCAATCAGCAGCCCACCGACCGCTCGCAGCAGCACGGACTGCGCCGCGGGACGATCGCGCAGCCCATCGCGCAGACGGTCGGCGGCGAGCACAACGCCGCCGTAGACGATCACCTGCGCAGCCGCGGTGATCGCCACCAGCGCAGCCACCTGCAGCCCAATGCGACCGTCGTCGGGCTTCAGGAACTGCGGCAACACCGCCAGCGTGAACAGATAGGCCTTGGGATTCAGCAGACAGGTCAGCAGGCCCTGCCGGAACGCTCGAGTGTGCGATGGCGATGGCGACGAGGCTGTCGATGCCCCGTCCTGCGGAGCGGCGACGCTGACCTGCGTGCGGATCAGGCTCCAGCCGATCCAGCCGACGTAGGCAGCGCCGGCCAGCAGCATCACATTGAAGGCCATCGGCATCAGCTGCAGCAGCGTGGCGAAGCCCAGGGCACCGACCACCACATGGCAGACGCCACCGACCACGATGCCGCCCAATGCGGCGGCGCCATTGCGAAGTCCGCCGGACAGCGAACTGGCCATCACGAAGGCCATGTCCAGCCCCGGCAGCAGCACGATGCCGAACACCATTACCGCGTACAACCATAGATGCGCAGTCTGTTCCATGGGCTAGCGAGCTCCCGGGCGGCGCGCCGCCGTCGACGGCAATCGTCGCGCTTCGAAGTGGGCGCGCTGCGGGTGCGCGTAGAGCGTGGCGTGCTGACGCGTCGCAGCGTTTCGATCTGCCGTGCGCTGCATTTGCGCGGCGCGCGACGGCAGCCTGTTCAAACCGTGCCGACCGCCGATGGGTCTTGTATGTCGTGCTGCGTGCATTGCTGCCTCCCCTGCGGCCTCGTGGCCGGGTGCAGAGAGCCTGCACTTGAATCAGGTCACTATTCGCCCTGTTTCGATGGCAGCATGGCGCCCATGGAAAGTCCGACCACTCGCGTGCTGGCGGTGCTGGAGCTGCTGCAGACCCACGGCCGCCTCAGCGGCTCGGCGCTTGCCGCGCGTATCGGCGTCGACGTACGTACCCTGCGTCGCTACATCGCCGCGCTGGAAGAACTCGGCATCCCGGTGCTGACCGAGCGCGGGCGTTTCGGTGGCTATGCGCTGGCGGCGGGTTTCAGGCTGCCGCCGATGATGTTCGGCAACGACGAGGCGCTCGCCCTCTCGCTGGGCCTGCTCGCAGCACGCGCGCTGGGCCTGGCCGATGCCGCGCCCGCTATCGCCAGCGCCCAGGCCAAGCTTGAGCGGGTGATGCCGGCCAGCCTCAAGCGCCGCGTGCGCGCAATCGATGAGACGGTTGCGCTGGACCTGACCCACCCGCCGGCGAGCTCCGGCAAGTCCGAAGCCTTGCTGCGTCTGAGCGAGGCCGCGCTGTCGCGCCAGCGGCTGCGCATGCGCTATCGCAGCGAGCAGCAGGCCGACAGCGAACGCGACTTCGACGTCTACGGGATCGCCTTCCGCGACGGCCGTTGGTATGCGGTCGGGCACTGCCACCTGCGCCAAGGCGTGCGCTCGTTCCGGGTCGACCGCATCACCGATCTGCAGGCCCTGCCGCAGAGCTTCGGCCGACCGGACGGCTTCGATGCCCTCGCCCACCTGACCCGATCACTAGCCACCCTGCCGCGGGCGCACGTCATCGATGTGCAGCTACTGACCGATATCGACGCCGCCCGAGCCGCGCTGTTCGACACGATCGGCGTCCTCGAGCAGCACGAAGGCCACACCCTGCTGCGCGTGCATACCGACAATCTCGATTGGTTCGCGCGTGAACTGTCGCGGCTGCCGTTCGACTTCCGCATCATCGATCCGCCGGCCCTGCGTGATGCCTTGCGCCGGCATGTGGAGCGCTTGAGCCGTTTGGCGACAGCACCCGTCCTTACGTCTGACGGCTGATCGCCGGAGTGGGATTGCTGCAGTTCGGCGCGGTGCTGGCGGGCATGCCACCGCGGCCGGCGGCATAGCGATTGCTGAGGCCCAACGGGGCGATCGTTGCGGCAAACACCGGGACCCGTCAGGTGGGCGCACTGCGAATCTCGGAGGGAACCGCTCTCTGCCCAGGCGCTTGGCTTGGCCACACCGTGGGCCGTCGCCAGCTTCGGCTTTCGCCCGACCGGGGGCGCGATCCTATTCATTGCATCGTCGGTGGTGGCCACGTGCTGCGCCTGAGCCAGACCGAGAACATCGTCTTCCGCGCCTGCAGCTTCGAGCGGATCGAACGCTTCTGTCGATCCCACGGCAGCTTCGACAACCATCTTGAGTTCACCGGCAGCGGGCCGGATGGCCGGGCTGCAGATCCGCCTGCGCGGTCCACACTCCGCCAGCTCCAGGCCATGCTCCCATTCGGCCGGCGAATCCTCGAAAAGCGGTCCTCGCGCAGTCGACCCTCGCCGCCCCCCAATGCCCGACAGGCTGCCAGGCTGCGGCTTGCACTGGGAACGCTGCGCTGACACGCCTTCAGCGCGTTCGGCGTTCGCGCAGATCTCCGGCGGTTCTAGCGGCCGCGCGCGATCGGCATCCATCGTCAGCTGGAGGCCGCTTCGAACCGGGCACACCGGCAAGGCCGCCCACCATCGCTAGTCAGCCAACGGAGAACTGAAACTCCGCCGATATGCCGCCGGGCTTCTGCCAAGCCGCAGCCGGAAGTGGTGACGAAGCGTGGTCGCGGTGCCGAAGCCGCATTGCTCTGCAATCCGATCGATCGGCAACCGCGTCGACTCCAGCAGTTCGCGCGCGTGCTGCACGCGGATGCCGGTGAGCCAGTCATGTGGGGAAGTGCCGGTCGCGGCCTTGAAGTGCCGCAGAAAGTTGCGCTCACTCATGCTGAGCTGTGCCGCGAGCGCAGAGACCGGATGGGCCTGATCCAGACGACGGCGCATCCGATCCAGCAGCGGTGAGAGCCGGTCGCGGCCGGGTGGTGGAAGGGGCTGCTGGACGAACTGGGCCTGTCCACCCTCGCGGTGCGGCGGCACCACCAGGCGACGGGCGACGTTGTTGGCCATGCGGCTGCCGAAATCACGGCGGACCAGGTGCAGCATCAGGTCGAGCCCAGCGGCGCTGCCTGCAGACGTCAGGACTTGGCCGGCGTCTACATAAAGCACGTCCGGATCGACCTCGACACTCGGAAAGCGACGGCCCAGAGCCTCGGCATAGCGCCAGTGGGTGGTGGCGCGCTGGCCATCGAGCAAACCGGTCGCGGCCAGAACGAACGCGCCTGAGCAGATCGAGAGCAGACGCGCGCCTTTGCGGTGCGCACTGCGCAGGGCGGCGATCAAGGCGTCCGGCACGGCGACATCGATGCCGGCCCAGCCCGGGATGATGACCGTGGCGGCACTGCGCAGCTGGCGCAAGCCGCCATCCGGATCCACGCGGCCGCCGAACTGGGCCCGCACCGGTTCGCCATCGAGCGAGACCGTACGAAAGCTGTACCAGTCCGGCCCGGCCTCCGGACGATGCAGACCGAACACTTCGGCAGCGCAGGCGAACTCGAACATGCACAGGCCGTCGTACACGAGCACGGCGACCCTGCGCCTGTCTGCAGCCGATGTGCGCCGAGTGACCGCACTGGAAGCAGCAGGGGCTGCATCGACCTGGGCGGGCGCCGATCGAAGCGCTGCGGACGGGGCCCTGAGCAAGTGCTTCGGCACAGCTCCGCCGGGCGCTGATCGGCGCGCCGCCAGAGGCGAGGAAGCAGCCCGGCTTGCACTTGGCGGTTTTTGATTGCTTGTCGGCATTCCCGCCACTCTACGCCGCACCATACGCCGCCCACAATTCGCTCCGCCCCGTGTCGGGGTGACTACCCACGCGCCCACCGGAGTTCGCCCATGAGCAATGCTGTCACCGCCACTCCCGCCGCCTCCGCTGACGAGGCCCTCGCCCACTTCCAGCGCCAGTTCGCGTTCGAGACCGATTGCTGGGACACCCATGAAGCACTTCGCAGCGGCAGCCCGGGCTTCGTGCTGCTGGATGTGCGTGGAGCGGAAGCCTTCGCGAACGGGCATGTGCCGGGCGCGCTCCACCTGCCGCACGGCAAGATCATCGAGTCCCGACTGGCCCAGTGGCCTCGCGAAACACTGTTCGTGACCTACTGCGCCGGGCCGCACTGCAACGGCGCGGCGCGTGGCGCGCTGCGGCTTGCCCGCTTGGGCCGCCCGGTCAAAATCATGGCCGGCGGCATCACCGGCTGGATCGATGAAGGCTTCGCGCTCGAACGCGACGAGCGCAAGTAAACATCGACCTTCGCAAGGCTCGGGCCCCAAAACCGTCCCGCGCTGTCGAATGGGATTCGGGCCTCGAAGCGAGCGCAAGTGAAGGCCGCCCAGGGCAAGCGTCGCGGGCGCGGAATGCGGGTGCAGGGCGAAATCCGGTGTGGCGGCGGCGCCAAGTGTTCGGGTCGCGCTGCTGGAAGGTGCGGGACGGTGCTGCGAAAGGCCGCTGACCCAGCGCCTGGCGATTGCCCAGACGTAGAGCGGACATACCGAGAATGCATGCCCTCGCCCACTCGCCGATGTGGCTATGCGAACTCGGATCGCGGGCTTTACCATCGCCGCCTTGGCCTCGCATCGTCGCCACCTTCCCTTCCGCACCGCTGAGGCCGCATGAGCCAGACCGTCCATCTCTGGGAACACCCGGAACCCAAAACCCTGCAGTCAGCGGACCGCCTGCACGAATGGCTGAGCGACCGGCCGGCCGCCCCAAACCCCAAGTGGGCTCACCTTCGAGCAGCGGTCGAACAGCGCATGGTGGAACTCGACGCAGCGGTGGAGTGGGCGGAAGGCCCGATCGATCCGGACCACCGCGAGCGCAGCTACGGCCTCGCGCTCAGCGGCGACGACGTGTTCGATCAGACGGTGATCCACTGCGCCATATCGCTCGGGCTCAGTGTCTACAGCGATGAAGCGGCCTGTCTGTGTCTACCGTTCGGCTACAGGCTCACTTTCGAGGGCCTCCAGCGCATCGATTGGGGCGATGGCAGCCTCAGTTTGCCGAAGCTGGGGCCTGCAGACCGCGAGCATGTGATGGAACGCTGCGAAGCTGCCTGGCGCCCGCGCTTTGAAGCCTTGGGCTTCGAGTTCTCGCGCGGAGAGCTGTGGCGAAACGAGCTGCCTCTGTGCGCAAGCAGACGCGTGGAGACCGGCGTGCAGACCATCGAGATCAGCTTCTCCGACTACCTCGACAAGCTGTCGTTTCACGTGCTCGCCATGATCGTGCCCGATCTGCCGACGAACCTTGCAGAAGCCGCGGGTGGCAAGCAGATCCAGGTGCGCGGCCGCGAGCTCCACGGCATGGCCGCCTTCATGCTGCACAACGGCTATGAGCCGCTGACCATCGGCGGCAGCCTGCGTCGGCAGGACTATGTCGATCGACTGATCGACGCGCTGTTCGAATACCTCGACGACGAGATCCTGCCGACGCTCGATGCCTGCAGCACGGCCGCAGGCACGATCGAGGTGGCGCTGGAGCAGAACAAGACCCCCGCATTTCTTCGGCCCAGCGGCCTGACCTATGCGCTCGCCGCCATGCAGGGCAAGCCGGTGCTTGAGCAGGTGCACCAGCACTACACCCGCCACGCTGCAGATTGGGAACGCGGCCCGGTCGCTTACGCAGCGCTGTCGGCGTTGATTGACGCCCAGTCGTAACGCTCGCGCTCCAGGGCTCGATGGCGGTAAGCCCCCGACCGGGCCACCCACGTCGGGGGACATTGAGCGCGCCCGGCAGCGCGATGCGCTTGCTCCGACAAGCGGTGGCCAGCGCGAACAGGGCGGCTCGACCTGCACAAACTATCCGAGCAGCGCGAGTGGGGGACACTCGGCTGCCCAGGACGCCTGCACTCGATTCGGACCCGGGATCGAGAACGTGTTCGCAGGGTCTGCAGCGGTTGATCCAGGGCCACGCAGAGCGCTTGAACGGTTCACAGGCCGGCGCTGCGCCACCACGTGCTCAGAAGCGGTACTCGATGCCCGCCTGGTAGTACGCCCCGTTCATGCCGATCCCCGACAGGACGTCATAGGGAAAGTTGCCGAAGTAGTTGATGTCGACGCTGCTCCGGTCGGGATAGCGATCGGTGAGGTTGTACGCGCCCGCCGACAGCTCCAGGGCCGTGCCGAGGCGATAGCGCAGCTCGGCATCAAGCTGCCACACCGCCGCGTAGGTCTGTTCGGGCTCGAAGCCGCCGCCGAAGTTGAAGACGCGGGTAGTACTGCCATGGCGAATGCCACGCAGCAGCGCACCTGCGCGCTCACCCTGCCAATTGGCGCTGAGGACGGCGCGCTGGCGCGGCGCAGCGCCGATCAGGGTGTTGCGCTCTTCAACGCCCAGCAGCAGGTCATCGCCGCCCAGCGCAACGATCTGTGTCGGTGTAGCGTCGATCGCGCGGATGCGGTTCCGCGCGTAGCTGTAGGCGGCGCTGAAATCCACCGTGCCACCGGCCCATCCCAGACGGTAGGTGCTGACCAGCTCGGCGCCATCTGCGCGGGTATCGACCGCATTGGTGAAGAAGTTGACCGAGCTGATGTCGGCAACACCGAATCTCTGCTGGATGAAGGCCGCCAGCGGCGCCCCTCCGATCCGCTCCGACAGCGTGATGCGGTCGTCCACGTCGATCCTGAAGGTGTCGAGCGTGAGACCGAAACCGCCGAGCTGGAGCGCGAAGCCCACGCTGAGATTGGTCGAGGTTTCGGCATCGAGCGGCTGCACGCCGAGCGCAGCTGCGATCGGATCGTCCGCGCGCAGCAGGCGCACCCGGGTCAGCTGCCCACCGTCGCCGAAGCTGGTGGTGGTGTAGCTGAAGCCCTGTTGTGAGAGCGATGGCGCACGGTAGTTGCTCGACGCCGATCCCCGCAGTGCAAACGCATCGCTGAGCGCCCATCGCGCCGCCAGCTTGCCGGTGGCTTCGCTGCCGAAGTCGCTGTAGTCCTCGAAGCGGCCGGCGGCGCTGACGAACACGTCTTCAGCCACATCGCTCGACAGCTCGGCCCAGACGCCGTTGACGCGACGGTCGATGTCGACCGCGTCGCGCGGGCTCAAGCCCGGACCTGCCTGCGCGCCCGGCGAACGCCCGCTCAGCGTGCCTGCCGCCGTGCTGGCGGCGTCTCCCGCGCGGGTGCGGAAGTTTTCCCGGCGGTGCTCCAGACCGAGCGCCAGCGTGCTCGCACTGCCGAAGTCGTAGCTGCCGTCCAGGTTCAGGCTGGTCTGAGCGAAGCGATACTGGCCGAGGTCGAAGGACGTCGGGCTGGCTGAACCCAGCGACGCGTTCAACGAGTTGCGCAGGCCGTACTCGAAGCGGTTGAAGCCGTGGCCGAGGCTGCCCTCCAGGCGCCAGCCACCCAGGCTTCCGCGCAGCCCTGCGACCGCACCGAGATCCACGCTGTCGCCGAGCGTTTCGGGGCGAAAGCCATTGGGATAGACCTCACGCAGGTTGGCGCTGCTGTCGGGATAGCGGAAGAAGGCGGCGCCAACAGACTCGCGCTGGCTGTAGGTGGCGAAGGCAAACGCCTCCAGCTCACCGGCCGGCAGACTGCCGTTCAACCACAGCTGGCGATCGCGCGAATCGGGATCGCCGGGCTTGTAGTTGCGCCGGCCGGCAAACGCCAGATTGGCAGGGGTCTGTTCTTCGAAGAATGGGATCTGATCCGGACCGGCGCGGTTGACCGCATTGCGGTCCTTGTACTCGACACCGAGCCGCAGGCTGCCCTCGGCACCGAGCGTGAGGCCGCTATCCGCAGCGGCGCGCAGGGTCTGGCCGTCGGTGAGGGTTTGGCCGGTGGTCTCGAAGTCGGTGCGGTGCGCGCCATAGCTCAGCGCAAGACTGCCGCCGGCGCTGCCACCCTTGAGGATCACGTTCACGACGCCGGCAATGGCGTCCGAGCCGTACTGGGCGCCGGCGCCGTCGCGCAGCACTTCGATGCGCTCGATCGCCGAAAGCGGGATCGCGTTGAAGTCCACGGGCGTGGTGCCGCGGCCGATCTTGGATTCGAGATTGACGACCGCCGAGGTGTGGCGGCGCTTGCCGTTGATCAGCACCAGCACCTGGTCCGGGCTCAGGCCGCGCAGCTGTGCAGCACGCACGTGGTCGGCGCCGCCGGAGTTGGATTGCCGGGGAAAATTGAGCGAGGGCAGCAGCGTGGCCAAGGCCTGACCGAGCTCGCCGCCCAACACGTTGGCTCGGCGCAGATCGTCCTGAGTGAACACGTCGACCGCGACCGGCGTGTTGGCCTCGGTGCGCGCCGAGCCGCGGGTGCCGGTCACGACGATAGTGTCGAGTTCGGCGGCGCCGTCCTGCGGCGCGGTTGCCGCAGGTGCGGCTGCGCTCGCGACATGGCAGGTCAACGCAAGCAGCAGGGCCTGGGCCAGGCGGGATCGTGACAGGAACGGTGGCGCTGAAGACTGAAGCGGCATGGTGCGAAACCTTGGGGAAGGGCCGATCAACATCGCCCCCGCAACAGCCGATGTCAATCCATCGCGATGAAGAGATATACAACTCTTGCGCCCACCATGCGACGGCGCGTCGCAAGCCCAAGTGGATCGGCCCGCTAAGCTGCCGGATCCATCCGTTCACCGAGCCAACGCCATGCCTTCGAGCCCCACCGATAGCCGCCCTCGTCTGCACGTGGGCCATGCAGTCGCAGTGTGCGTGGGCATGGTCATCGGTGCGGGAATCTTCCGGACTTCGCCCGAGGTCGCCGCTGCGCTCAACTCCGAAGCCGCCTTGCTGACCGCGTGGCTGCTCGGCGGAGCGCTGTCGGTGATCGGCGGCCTGTGCTTCGCGGAGCTGTCCGCGGCCTATCCCGATGAAGGTGGCGACTACAGCTTTCTACGCCGCGCCTACGGCCCGGGCACGGGCTTTCTGTTCGCCTGGTCGCGCTTCACCGTCATCCACAGCGGCTCCGTGGCCCTGCTCGCCTTCGTGTTTGGCGACTACCTCAACCAGCTGCTGCCGCTTGGCGCGGGGGGCAGCGCGGCGTTCGGCGCGGGCCTGATCGTGCTGCTGGTGGTGCTCAATCTGCAGGGCGTCCGGGTGGGGGTCGGAACCCAGCTCGGGCTGATGCTGCTGGTGGCGGCCGGGCTGCTCGCCGTGGGTTCGGCCGGCGTGGTGCAGCAGGTGCAGGGCGTAGCGCCGCTTGATCCTGTGTCGCCCGCTGGCGCGCTCGGCTTCGCCGCGTTCGGGCAAGCGATGATCTTCGTGTTGCTCGCCTATGGCGGCTGGAGTGATGCCGCCACGCTGTCGGCGGAAATGGGCAACCCCAAACGGGACATGCCGCGTGCCTTGGGCATCGGGCTCAGCCTGGTGCTTGGCCTCTACCTGCTGGTCAACTGGGCCTATCTGCGCGGGCTGGGCCTGGGTGGGCTGGCAGCAAGCGAGGCACCGGCCGCAGATCTGATGCGGCTCGCCTTCGGCCGCACTGGCGAAGTTCTGATCGTCGCCGTGGTGGCGGTGACCGCAATCACAGTGATGAACGCGATCCTGATCGCGGGTGCCCGCACCACCTATGCCGCGGCACGCGATCTCGGCTTCGCCCGGCTCGGCACCTGGGACGCCTCGCGCGGAGTGCCGCGCGGGGCACTGTTCGGTCTGGCCGGAATCTCGCTGGCCCTGGTCGGGCTTGGTCTGTTCACGCGCGGCGGCTTCTCCACCCTCGTCGACTATCTCTCGCCGGTGTACTGGGGCTTTCTGATGCTGAGCGGCGTCGCGGTGATCCTGCTCCGGCGCCGCGACCCGGAACGCCTGCGTGCGTTCCGGGTGCCGCTGTATCCGCTGCTGCCACTGCTGTTCTCGGCCAGCTGCGCCTACCTGCTGTACTCGAGCCTGGTCTACGTGCGCCAGGGCGCACTGGTGGCGGTGGCGGTGCTTTCGCTGGGTGCACTGCTGTGGGTTCCGCTGCGTCGGCGCGCGCAGCCATGAGCCGCGCCCGACCAGTCGCTGCGGCGCTGTCCGTCTGCCTCGTGCTGAGCGCCTGCGCTGGCAGCCTGCAGCGCTCGTGGGTGCGAACCGAACTCTACTTCGGGCTGGGCACCGGCGCCGATGAAAATGCGACAGCCTTCGAACGCTATCTGGACGACGCCGTCGGCATCGCCTTCCCGGCAGGGTTCACCTGGTTTGACGCGCAGGGCCAGTGGCAGCCCGCAGACGGTGGGCGCCCGAAGCGGCTGCACTCGCGCGTGCTGGTCATCCTGCATCCGGCGCAGCGCAGCTCGGACGCGCGGATTGAAGCGCTGCGCGCAGAGTGGAAGCGGCGCAGCGGGCATGAATCCGTTCTGCGAGTCGACATTCCGGCGCGGGTTGAGTTCTAGCGCCACGGCGCCGCATGCCGCCCGCCGCGCTATGGGCCTGTGCAAGCAAAGCGCTTCCGCATCGACTCCGGTGACAGAGGCTACGTTGACCGCGCGCTGCTGGAAGTCGACTTCCTTCTTGTCGTAGTTGAGCCGCAGGCCGGGCAGCAGGTGCAGGCGCTCGGGTATCGCCCAATCCAGTTGGCTGAACACGGCGGTGGTGAAGGTGTCGAGCTGCGACGTGATCTCGCTGCGCGGTCCGGCGAAGTAGTTATCGACCACCGACCCACCCGGCCCCACCGCGATATTGGGGCTGCCATTCGGCCCCGGCGATGGGTTCCAGACAAAGCGGAAGTCGTCGGCACCGACTTCCTCGGTGTGGACGGGATCGGTTTCGAGCTTCTGGACAAACCCGTAGAGGCCGAATACGGCGCTGAGCCTGGATGACAGGTCGCCCGCCCAGCGGATCTCCTGGGTGAACTGTTCGTGCTTGGACGGCGCGTGCGACAAGGTGCCCACGCGCAGCGCGGTGTAGTCGCGGTCGTTCGACGGGTCCCAGTTCCAGAAGCGCCAGGCCGTGGTCGAGGTCAGCGTGCCCGACCAGATCTTGCTGTCGATGTTCAACAAGGCGCCACCGATTTCGTTGCCGGAGCGCCCGGAATCGCCGCAGCGACCCGACTCGATCAGAGGGCTTCGCGGGCCCGCGCTGCGCCGCTCGCCAGCGTGTCGGCGAAACCCTGCAGTGCGCGATCTCGGCCCTGTTGCTTTGCACGCAGCAGGGCAAGATCGGCGATGTGCAGCAGTGCGTCGATATCCGAGCCGGGAACCGGACCGGCGACCCAGCCGACCGAAACGGTGATGCGCACACTGCCATCGGCTGAGGCGAACGATCCCGCACGCGTGGCGGCCAGCCCGCGGTCGATAAGCGCGGCAGCGGACGCCTGATCGCCGTGCAGCACGAGCAGAAACTCCTCGCCGCCCCAGCGGACCAGCGCATCGCCGGGAGCCAGCACGCCGTTCCAGGCGTGGGTGAGTGCGACCAGTACCGCATCGCCGGCATCGTGGCCGAGACGGTCATTGATCGACTTGAAGTGATCGGCATCCAGCAGCGCGAGCGCGAACGGTGTTGCTGTCGCCATGCAGTCGCGCAACTGCGGCACCAGCTGCTGATGGAAATAGCGGCGATTGAACGCGCGGGTCAGTGCATCGGTATCCGCGGCGACGGCCAGCTCGCGGTTGACCCGTTCGATCTCGGCGCTGTGCGCGCGCAGCTGCTGTTCCGCGCGGCGACGGAAACGGATCCGGCTGGTTTGCAGCACCGCGAGCACGGCCGCGAGCACCAGCAGGCCGAGCAACAGGCCGCGGATCAATCGCTGCTGGCCGGCTTCGCGCTCCAGCGCCTCGATACGCTGCGCACGCGCGGCGAGTTCAAGCTCGCGTTCGCGCGCCTGGCGCTCGCCTTCCATGCGCGCAATCCCGCGCCGCAGTTCGTCGTCGCGGATCTTCTGGTTGAGCTCGAAGGCTTCGCGGAGCAGGGCCACCGCTGCGACCGCATCGCCGGCGGCTTCGGCGTAACCCGCCTGCGTGACCAGCCGCTCGCGAATCAAGGTCTGGCGACCCTGGGTGCGGGCGAATTCGAGCGCGAGCCGCCCGAACTCGAGCGCCTCCTGCGGGCGCTGCTGCACCGCGCGCACCGCCGCAAGCACCGCATTGGTCTGTGATCCTGGCGAGGGCGCCGGCTGTTCGCGCGCGGCGGCAAGGCTGGCCAGCGCTTCGGCTTCGGCAGTCGGGTGATCGCCGCGAGCGAGCGCAAGCGTTGCCAGCCCGACACGGGCCATGACCTCAGCGGAGGCATCGGTGGTCGAGAGTGCCATCTTCAGCGCCTGCTGCAGCGAAGCGCTGGCCTCATTCAGTTGGCCCAGCCGCAGCTGCGACATCGCCAGGTTCGACAGCGCAGGACCCTGGCCGGTCGGGTCGCCGACCAAACGATAGGACTCGGCCGCACGCGCGAAGTACTCGATCGAACGCGCGATTTCGTCCTGCTGCACGAGCAACAGGCCGGCCGAGTTGGCGGCGACCGCAATCCCGCGCAGATTGCCCTCCGCTTCGCTCAGGGCCAGCACCTCGTCGTTCAGCGCCAGCGAGCGATCGAGATCACCGCGATCGCGCGCGATCAGTGACAGATAGGACAGGTTCTTGAGCACCTCGCCCGGCCGCTGCAGAGCCCGGTTGATCGCGAGCGCGCGCTCGAACATCGCCTGCGAGCGGTCGGTCTGCGCCTGCCGCCACAGCATCGCGGCGTGGCTGTTCAACACGATGGCGAGCAGCCCGGTGTCGCCGGCCCGCTCGGCGAGTGCGGCGGCCTCGGTGAAGGCATCTTCCGCCTCGGCGATGCGGTGGTGATCGCGCAGCCAGCGTGCGCGCAGCACGCCGATCCGCGCCCGCGCCACCGCGCCGCGATCGGCGCCCGCCTCAAGCTGATCCAGCACAAGCGCCGCCTCGTCGAGACGGCGCGCCTTCAGCTGGCCATCGGCGATCAACAGCTGTGCATCGACCAGCAAGCTGGCATCGCCTAGCGCCCGTGCCGCCGCTTCGGCTTCGCCGGCACGGGCGATACTCGCGGCCAGGTCGCGATTCGACAGCGATTCCGCTTCGGCAAGCGCCTCGCGGATCGCCCCGGCCGCTGGCGCAACATCGGCTGCTGCAGCGATCGCGGTCAGCGCGCACAGCACTGCCGCCAGGGCCCAGCGCAACGGTGTCGGCATGACAGGACAGGTCGCGAATGGGATCGGCATGAAGGCGTATCGGAGGGCTGGAAGATCAGCGTAGCAGCCCGGGATCGTCACGCGCGGACGGCGTCTCGTCACTCTCCGCCGCCATGTCGATCTCTCGCGGGCATGTTCGACAACGGGCTGGTGGCTGCACGTCAGTCGCCCTGGAATCAACACACCGCGACCGGCAGCACTGCCCCGGTTCGATACGCTCACCCTCACTCAGATTCAGGAGCCCGCACATGCACGCCAAGAACACCATCTGCCTCTGGTACAACGGCAGCCCGCTGGACGCCGCCAACTTCTATGCCGCGACCTTTCCGGACAGCGAGGTCAAGGCCATGCATCGCGCGCCCGGCGACTTCCCTTCGGGCAAGCAGGTTCAGGCAAGCAGGGCGACGTGCTGACCGTGGAGTTCAGCGTGCTGGGCATTCCTTGCCTCGGCTTGAACGGCGGACCGGCCTTTCAGCACAGCGAAGCGTTCTCGTTCCAGGTCGCCACCGAGGACCAGGCCGAGACCGATCGTTACTGGAACGCGATCGTCGACAACGGCGGCCAGGAATCCGCCTGCGGCTGGTGCAAGGACCGTTGGGGCCTGAACTGGCAGATCACTCCGCGGGTGCTGGCCGAGGCGATCGGCGACCCCGACCGTGTCGCCGCCAAACGTGCCTTCGAAGCGATGATGAGCATGCGCAAGATCGACGTCGCAGCGATCGAGGCCGCACGACGCGGTTGAAGCGTTCGGGAGTATCAGGCCGCTCGTCGGCGACGCCACGGCGGCCAAACGCCGGACTGTCCTTGTGCGGCGGAACAAACGACTGTGCAGGCGCGGACAGGCGACGTTTGTAGGTTCAGGGACTACGCGTGGGTGGAGTGGCGCCTTCCTCAGCTGCCGTACGCGTGGCGTTCCAGTTGAACAGGAAATCGCGGTGCTCGGCCCAGGTCTGACCGACCGCCTCGGCCCCGATCAGGCACACCGCACTGTGGTAGGGCCCTGCCCCATCGCTGGTGCGGAAGCTCGCGCACAAACGACCGCGGTCGAGCTTCCAACGCCCCGCCCCGATCGTGCTGTTGTAGAAGCTGCCTTCGACCGTGCCGTCCTCCTTCAGGCTGAGCTGCATCGGCTGGGTGTAGACCTGCCCTGGCTCGCTCGCGAGGTCGACCGTCCAGTCGCCGTTCAAACCCTCATCAGCCCAAGCGGGCTGCAGCGCCCCCAGCAGACACAAGACAAGCACGCGCGATCGCAACATGGGGCAGCACTCCGTGGTCGGTGGCCGATACTGGCATGCGCTGTAGGCGTGTGCGAAACGGCGAAGCAACGGCGACGCATGCAGGACGTCAGCGCGCGTCTGCGGCCCGGCTGAGCTCGTCTCCATGGCAGTTTGATCGTGCACCGCGCGTCGGCGTGTAGAACGCAGCCCGCTCGGCTGCGTCCTGCTTTCTCTACCCGTATCGTCCGCGACAGCCCCGTGCGTCGAATCGCGCCGCCGCCGTTCGACTTACAGATACTCGCAACCGGAGCCACCATGCCAACCGCCCTGCCGCGCCTGTACGCACACCCGTTCTCTTCCTACAGCCAGAAGGCGCTGATTGCGCTGTACGAGAACCAGACCGCATTCGACTTCCGTCATCTGGAGGACGCGCAGGCCAAGGCCGAGTTCGATGCGCTGTGGCCAATCGGTCGGTTTCCGATTCTGGTTGACGGCGACCGGGTGGTGATGGAGGCGACCTGCGTCATCGAATACCTGCAGCTCCACTACCCCGGGCCGATCCAGCTGATTCCCGAGGACGACGATGCAGCGCTTGAGGTGCGAATGCTCGATCGCCTGTTCGACAACTACATCTCCACCCCACAGCAGAGGGTCGTGTTCGACCACCTCCGCAATGACGTCGACCGCGATCCGCACGGTGTCGCCCAGGCTCGCGCGATGCTGGAGGCCGCCTATGCCTGGCTGGATCGACGGATGCGCGATCGCGAATGGGCTTCAGGCGAACAGTTCACTCTGGCCGACTGCGCCGCCGCGCCCTTCCTGTTCTACGCCGACTGGACGCACGCCATCGATCCGCGCTTCGCCCACCTGCGTGCCTACCGCGAACGTCTGCTGGCGCGGCCCTCGTTCAAGCGCGCGGTGGACGAAGCGCGGCCCTACCGCGGCTATTTCCCGCTGGGGGCGCCGGATCGGGATTGATCGGGCCGCTGCGCACTCGCTGACGCTGTCGGCAGCGCTGGCAGCGGCAACAACATCAGCGCGAGGTGCCCCGAGCCAATCGTTCGTGCTCAGTACCAGATTGCCATTTGCAAGCCAGCGCTGTCCTCCGCCGGCGGCGATGGCAGCGAGCCGGCGCGGCCGGCAAGGATGCGCTCTGCGGTCCACAGCGCAGCGAGTGCATCGACTATGTCGTCGCGCGCTGCACTGCGGCGCGGCACCGCCGCAAGCAAAGCCTGCACTGGAGACTCGCCGAAGTGCTCGCTGAGCAACCTCAGACGGACTGCGTGGCCTTCGTCGCTGTGCTTGGGCGCGACCAAGCCGACATCAGCGTTCATCGCGGCGAACGAAACCTCGGGATGGATTTCGCGCACGCGGTTGCGCGCATTGGCGTCGGCGCGCAGCAGCGTGTCCCACTCGCGGATCTTTGCAAGGATGCCGAAGGCCTGCGCGCCAAATCCGCGGCCATCGATCTGACGATGGCGCGCCGACGCCTCGGGCTGGCTCTGCGCATCCAGAATGCCGCGCACCGGTGCCGAGAACACGCTGCTCGCACGCCTGCCGCCAACGAACTTGCGCGCCAGCGAATCGGGTGCGCGTGAGCCCGTATCCGACAGACCGATCGGCACATCCACTGCGATGCAGGAGGCATCCGCGTGCATCGCGACAAGGTGCTCCGCGCGCGCATAGAGATCGAAGCCGAAGCCGTTGGCAGATCGCCACACCGCGAACCAGCCGGACTTGGCGCCGTCAACGCCGATGCAGGGGACTGTAGTCGCTGACATTGAAGTCCTATCGAGTGTGAGTTCTTCGAACACCCTACCCTGCCGCTCAGGCAATCAGCAGCCGCGCACCCTCACGCCGGCGTGGTGATTCCGCGGCGAGGTTGCGCCATGCCTGTGCCAGCCGCTCGACCGCCTGTGACAGTTCTGCCTCGGGCTTCGCATACGGAATCCGCAGCCATGCGTCCGAGCCGCCTTCCACGCTGAACACCGGGCCCGGGGCCACCTGCACACCCACGCGCTCGGCGTCGGCGGCGAGACGCGTCGCACTGCCCTGCGGCAGTTGTACCCACAGGCACAGGCCGCCCTCGGGTACGCGCCAGCGCCAGTCCGGCAGGTGCTCGCGCAGCGCCTGCACCAGCACATCGCGGCGCTGTCGCAGTTGCTCGCGTCGAAGCTGCAGGATCTTCGGTCCTTGCAGCAGTTCGGCGACTACCAATTGGTCAAACAGCGAACTGCCGAGATCGCTCTGCACGCGTGCACGGATCAGGCGCGGGACGAGCTCGTGCGGGGCACGCAGCCAGCCCACGCGCAGGCCGCCCCAGTACATCTTGGAGACGCTGCCCACGGTGATGGCATCGTTCGCTAAGTGGGCAAACGGTGCGGGCATCGGTGCGTCGGACAGCTGGATCGGCTGCACGGTCTCATCCACGATCGCCACGGTGCGCGCGTTGCTCAGCGCGCGTGCGTAGTCGGCGCGCATCGCCTCGTTCATCAGAAAGCCGGTGGGGTTCTGGAAGTCGGGAATCAGGTAGGCCAGGCGCGGGGCGGTCTGCCGCAGCGTGGCGTCGATGGCGTCGATGTCCCAGCCATCAACACCCAGCGCGTCGCCCAAGGGCGCGCTGACCAGCCGTCCGCCGCCCAGCCGCAGCGCTTCGATCGCGTTCGAATACACCGGCGATTCCACCGCGATGCGGTCGCCCGGACGCGACAGCGCCCGCACCACGATGCCAATCGCCGCCAGCGCGCCGGAGGTGATCACGATCTGCTCGGCGCGGGTTGGCAGGCCGCGGCGCGCGTACGAGTCAGCGATGAGTGCGCGCAGTACCGGCAGCCCCGAGGGCAGATAGCCATCGCTGGACAGGTAGGCCGGCAGCGCGGCCAGCGCGCGCTCATAGGCGGCGGCGACGCCGGGCGTCGCAGCACCGGCGGCGCAGCTGAGATCGATCGTCCCTTCCGCCGGCTGTCCGCTGCCCACCGAATGCAGGACGTGGTCGTGCGCGCGGCGGCGCTCCAACGGTACTGCGGCGAAGGTGCCGGAGCCTTGCCGCGCGGTGGCGAATCCGGCGCTGACCAGATCCGCGTAGGCGCGGGTGACCGTATTGCGCGAAACACCCAGCACCGGCGCCACCGCACGCTCACTGGGCAGGCGACAACCGAGCGGAATGCGGCCGTCGCCGATGCGCTCCTGCAGCGCAAGACAGAGGCCGCGGTAGGCCGGTGAGCGGGGAAAGGCGCCGACAAGGGCGGCCAGACGGTCGGGGCTCAGGGATCGATGCATCGGGCCACTATCGCAGAATTGGCTCTGTATCAAAGGGCCAATTATCGAGATCGTGGCGCCATGAAAACCACCGCACCCGTTTCCGGATTGGCCAACCTCGGGCCACTCGATCAACTCAAGGCCCGGTATTTGCCGCAGCGCCTGCTAAGGCTGCTGCTGGGGCTGTGGCTCTACGGTCTGGCCATCGCGCTGATGGTGAAAGGCGCGCTGGGCGCCTCGCCCTGGGATGTGTTCCATCTCGGCGTCGCCCTGCATGTGCCGCTGTCGCTGGGCACGGTGATCGTGATCGCCTCGCTGGCCGTGCTGCTGGCCTGGATTCCGCTGCGCCAGATGCCGGGCCTGGGCACGGTCGCGAACACGCTGCTGCTCGGCCCCTTCGCCGACATCAAACTGGCCCTGCTGGGCGCGCCCTCCGGCTGGGCCGCGCAGATCGCCTTCATGCTCGGCGGCGTGGTTGTCTGCGGCTTCGCCACTGGCCTGTACGTGGGCGCGCAGCTGGGCCCAGGGCCGCGCGATGGTCTGATGACCGGGCTGGCGCGCCGCAGCGGCTGGTCGATCCGCCGCGTGCGCACCCTGATCGAACTCACCGTGCTGGCGGCCGGCATCGCACTGGGCGGAACCGTCGGCGTCGGCACCGTGGTGTTCGCGCTGACTGTCGGCCCGGTGACGCAGTTCTTCCTGCCCTATCTGGTGGTGCGGCTGGATGCGCCCGTCGCCACGCCGGCGCCGGCGCCGCTCCAGCCCTGAGTGCGCGCCTGAGTACGCGCCTGAACACACGCCAGCCGGAGTGCTGAAGGCCCCAACCACTCAGACTGGTCTGGCCCGAGCATTGGTGGCAGGCGCGGCTCGGCGACGGGAAAACTGAAGTGGATCCTGCGATCGCGGCCGGGATAGGTACTCTGCCCAGTGTTCTACACACTTAGTACGTCCTGGGCCGGTGCAACTAGGCTGCCGAAAGCACGAGTCAGTATCTCGCCCGCCAGCCGCATCGCCGGTACGACAGTTGCTCCCTTACATTGGCTCAAATCAATGAAGCCCCTTCATCTTCGTACGCCCGTCGTCAGTCGAGACCTGCACAACGACCGCCGAGTGATTCACCTGAAGCTGGAATACGTTCAGCCTGTGGGCTCGTTCAAGATTCGCGGCGTCGGCCTTCTGTGCCAACGCGCGGCTGCCGCTGGCGCGAGTCGGTTTGTCTGCGCATCCGGTGGAAATGCGGGTGTGGCGGCCGCCTACGCTGGGCGTGCCCTCGGCATACCGACCACGGTTGTCGTTCCATCGACCACCAGCCCAGCGGCGATTGATCGCATACGAGCCCATGGGGCTGCCGTCGTTCAACACGGCCGTCAGTACGCCGAAGCCCGGGACCATGCCCTGGCAATGGCCGAGTCTCAATCGGCCACATATGTACCGCCGTTCGACCATCCCGATCTTTGGGATGGGCATGCATCCCTGATCGATGAAGCGACGGAACAATGTAGGTTCGACTCGGTCATCTGTTCGGTTGGCGGCGGCGGGCTTCTCGCCGGAGTGATCGACGGTCTGCAACGCAATGGCATCCAGGTGCCCGTGCTGGCTGTTGAAACCTCGGGGGCCGCTTCACTTGCCGCCGCACTCGCAGCAGGACGTGTCGTTGAACTCGACACAGTAGATACCGTTGCAACCAGCCTCGCTGCGCGAGCGGTCTGCGAAGGCGCGTTCGAACGCGCCACCGCCAACGACGTGCGCCCCGTCGTAGTCAGCGACGAAGACGCGATTCGCGCCTGCCTGGCGTTCGCGGAATCGGACCGCTCACTGGTCGAGCCCGCGTGCGGAGCAGCACTCCACGTCGCACTGAGTACCCACCCCGCCGCCGACTTTTTCCAAGCGCCACTCGTGGTCGTCTGCGGTGGGGTGGGTGTGGATGTTTCCAGGTTGGCGCAATGGATCGTGGAGCGCGCATAGGCGTCTGCGAGAAGCGTGCGAGGGCTGAAGTCGCGTGCAGCGGAGACCGCGGCAATCGATCATTCGGCTGCCAGCACACTGTTCAGCGGCGATACTTTCAGGCAGCTGCTGATGAGCAGCAATTGAGCTGCGGCGCAGGCCGATTGCCAAGAAGCTGGGCGCGAGGTCTGCGCAGTTCAGGACTCGGAAGGCATGGCATCGCCCGCCGCTAGCGGGCTCTGCGAGGCCTGCCCACCCTGCGCTCGCCATGCGCTCGGCGTGCAGCCGGTCGCCGCCTTGAAGGCGCGGTTGAAAGGTCCCAGCGAGCCGAACCCTGCATCAATGCTGATATCGAGCACGCTGCGTCGCGGTTGCTCCCGCAGCAGCCGGCAGGCGTGTTCGATGCGATAGCGGTTGACCCACTGGTTGAAGTTCGGCGCGCCCAGCACCTGGTTGATCACGCGACTGACGCGGTGCTCCTTGCTGCCCACGTGCCCGGCAAGATCGATCACCTTGAGTTCGGGCTGCCGATACAGTCGGTCGACCTCGATCGCGCGCACCAGGGCCACCGCCAGCGCCTGGCACTCAGCGCTGGCCACCTTAGTGCTCTCGACCACGGACGGCGCAGCGACCGAGCCTGAGCCGACAGTGCGACGCCGCAGCTCCAGCGCCACATGGGTGAACACCAGGATAGACAGCGCGCAGCACAGCACCACCAGGCGACGCGCCCCGGTCCAGCTGGCGTCGACTTCAGCCATCGCGCCGAACACGGTGCCGAGTAGAACGCAGCTGCCATACACGACGATAAATCCACGGCGCAGCGCGCGCTCGCGGCGATCCGCTTCGCTATAGGCACGCCATGCCTCGGCAAAGGCGAGCACCAGCACCGTGGAGCTGGCGAGCGTCAGCAGCTGGCCGAGCCCACTCAGGGCCACACCATCCACACCCGCCGCCTTCAGCGCGCGATAGGCCACGATCAACACGGCCACCCCCGCTGCCGCTGCGATTTCCGCCGGCCCAACGCCACCGTCGCCGCGGAACAGTGCGCGCGACACCAGCCAGTAGGCATTGCAGGTGGCGCAGCCGCCGACAGCCAGTGCCAGCTGCGCCCAAGCGGGTGCGGAGTGCCAGGCCGGCGCCAGCAGGCTGAACGCCAGAGACCCGCAAAACACCGCGAACAGCAGCTCGGCGGACGTCGAGCGCGGGCGCCTCAGCAACACCAGCACCGAGGCCAGGGCCAGGGAGACCACCACGCCGGTCAAGGCCTGTTCGACAAGTTCCATGTGCGCGCTCCGCCGTCCGATCGCGAAAGCCTGAGCAGCGCCCGCGCGCTTTGCAAGCCGCGGCAACTGAATGGCGATCCCACCGGCAATCGCCGGATCCGCATTCGACTGGCCGATTCGCGAAACGGCAGGACGCGCCCATGCCGATCGGCCAGTGTCGGCTGCACCAGGACACTACGGAGACCCGCATGCCCCCTACCCCGACGACAGGCCATCGCCCGCTGTCGCGCGCCGCCGCACTGTGGTTCCTCGGCGCTGCCGCCGGCCAGGCCGCGTTCGCCGCCTTCATCTTCGGCTTCGTGCTGCCACGCCTTGCCGCCGGCGACCTGCCGGGCTTGAACGACAAGCCGCATCTGACCGGCTATCAGCCCGGCGACACGCTGGGCAACGCCCAGTTGATCGCCCACCTGCTGTTGGGCGCGCTGATGACCGTGTCTGGCCTGCTGCAGCTGCTGCCGCCGATCCGCCAGCGCTGGCCGGCGCTGCACCGCTGGAACGGTCGCGTGTTCCTGCTGAGCGCATTGATCGTCACCCTGAGCGGCTTCTACTTGACCTGGATCCGCGGCTCGCAGCTCAACCTCGGCAGCGCGCTGTCGACCAGCGCCAACGGCGTCCTGATCCTGATCGCCCTCACCCTCACCTGGCGCGCAGCGCGCAGGCGCGACTTCGCCGCCCACCGCCGCCATGCGCTGCGCGCCTTTCTGCTGGTCAATGGTGTGTGGTTCCTTCGCCTTGGCATGGTGCTGACGGGCATGCTGCTGGCGGCGATGGGGCGCCAGCTTGATGTCGACGGCCCCGTCTTCCTCGCAGTCAGCCTGCTGAGCTGGCTGCTGCCCTTGACGCTGCTGGAGTTCTACTTCGCAGCTCAGCGCGGACAGCACGCGTGGCTTCGCTACACGGTCGCGGCAGCGCTGGGCCTGGCGGCCGTGCTCACCGCCGCCGGGGGGCTCGCCGCGTGGCTGTTCATGTGGGCTCCGCGGCTGTAGCGGATGCACAAGCGAGTGGGACACGTGACGCTCTGGACGCACCAGCAACGCTGGGCAACCGCAGCAAGGTCCGCGGCCCGCCGTGTCGCCGAAGCCATCGACGGCTGCACGCCAGCGATCAACATCCCTATCGGCTGCGCAGAGATCGCGAGCCGCCTCGCGAAGACCGGCCTGAACCCGATCCTGGTCGCTGCCGCCTACAACAGCGGCGACGTGTACGACGCATCGAAATCGACGAAGTACCGCAACCGCTGGCACCTGCGCAGCCACGGCAACCATGTGGACCGGGCGGCCAAGTGGTACGGCGAGGCCTGCAGCGTACTGGCGCAGCTGCGCGACTGAGCACCGGAACTCAGCCGACGGGAGCCCGAACAGCCACCGTCGACGCTGCGTTCGGGAAGACTGATGCCTGACGCGGCCAGAGTTGCCTCGCGCCCCAGTGTGATGATCGCCTGCGCGTACGGATCGCATACGTGCTCCAGCAAGGGCAGCAAGCCCAGCGACACGCCGCCACGGCAGCATCGATCTCCCTCAAGGCGCTGCGTCGCCAGAGGGAACTCCGCCGCAATCACCACATCAACGCCTTGTGTTCCGGCCCAACGCTCTTCCGTAGGCGCCTCACTCGCCTTCGCATCCCGCGGCTTGGGCGCATCGGTTTGCACTGCGGTGCCGACTTCGCTCGTCAGGCGCGGTCGAACTCGCCCTGCAGGCACGCACGCGCCGAGGCAGAATCAGCGCATGTCCGTGCCCCCTGATTCCGCGCTCACGCAGTGGCTGGCCCGCGCCCGCGCCGGTGACGGCGAGGCATTGAGGCAGGCGTTTGCCGGTGTGTATGCGGAGCTGCGGCGGCTGGCGCATCGGCAGTTGGCGGGCGAGCCGCAGCGCACGCTCGACACCACCGGGCTGGTGCACGAGGCCTTTCTGCGCCTGCATGGGCACGCGGGCGAAGTGCGCGACCGCGGTCATTTTTTCGCACTCGCGGCGCGGGTGATGCGCCAGGTGGTGGTCGACTTCGCGCGCGAACGGCTCAGCGAGAAGCGCGGCAGCGGCGAGCGCGGCCAGCCGCTGGACGGCATCGACATCGCCGAAGCGCGCGAGGCCGAACACCTGCTGGCCATTGATGAGGCCTTGCGCCGCTTGGCGGAGCGCGAGCCGCGGCAGGCGCAGGTGGTGGAGTGCCGCTACTTCGCGGGCCTGACCGAACCCGAGACAGCTGAAGCCCTGGGCATCGGCGAGCGCAGCGTGCAGCGCGACTGGCAGCAGGCGCGCGCCTGGCTGCGCGAGCAACTGGCCTGAACATGACGGGCGCCGACGAACCCATCACCAATGACAGCTTTCTGGTGCCGGGCGGCGCGCTCTCCGGCGCATTGGGCCATCGCCTGCTGGCGAGCCTCGGTCCAGCCCTGGACCCGCAGCCCGGCGACCGACTCGGTCCCTTCGCCCTCGAACGCGAACTCGGTCGTGGCGGCATGGGCGTGGTCTGGCTGGCGCGGCGCGCGGACGGTGCGTTCGAACAGCGGGTCGCGCTCAAATGGATCAGTGCACTCGCGCTGACCGATGCCGGCGCCCTGCTGTCGCGGGAGCGCAGCCTGCTGGCCGGGCTGGATCATCCGCACATCGCCCGGCTGATCGACGGCGGCTGCAGTGAGCAGGGGCTCGCCTGGTTTGCGATGGAGTTTGTCGACGGCCTTCGCCTCGATGCGCATGTGCTTGAGCTCGGCCTCGATCTGCGCGCGCGCGTGCGTCTGCTGCTGCCGCTGTGCGCCGCGCTGGCCTTCGCCCACCGCCAGCTGGTGGTGCACGGAGACCTGAAGCCATCCAATGTGATGATCGATCGCGCGGGGCAGCTGAAGCTGCTCGACTTCGGCATCGCCCGCCTGCTGCAGAACACGCCGCAGTCGCCGCCATCGGGCTTCACGCCGGCGTGGGCCAGCCCCGAGCAACGCCGCGGCGAACACCTCTCGACCGCCAGCGACCTCTACCAGCTCGGCCTGATCCTTGTGTCCCTCGCGCGCACGGAATCGCCTGCCGTGCCTGACTCGCGAGCGGACCGGACACGACGGGTTGAGAACGCCTCCGACGGCTTCGCGTCAGCGCAAGACCCGCGCATCGATGCCCGGCTGCCGATGATGGCGGATGCCGAACTCCGCGCGATTGCGGCGCGTGCCTGCGCGCCGCGTCCAGAGCACCGCTACCCCAGCGTGGATGCGTTCGCCGATGACCTCAGCGCCTGGCTCGAGCATCGACCGCTGGCCGCGTGGGGCGGCGGCGTGGGCTACCGCCTGCGCAAGCTGGTGCGCCGGCACCCGTTGGCCAGCGGCCTCGGAACTGTGGCCTGCGCGGCCTTGATCGCACTCGGTGCTGGCCTGCTGCAGCAGCGCGGCGCCGCGCTCGATGCAGCGGCACGCGCGGAACGCGAGGCGGCGCTCGCACGCCGGGAATCCGAGCGCAGCGCCTCCGCGCTCGACTTTCTCGGCGAGCTGCTGGGCAAGGCGGAGCCGGGCGAACATCGCGGCCGGATTCCGACGGTCGAGGATGCGCTGAACATCGGCGCCGAGCGCCTGCGCGACGACGACTCGATGTCGCCCGCCCTGCGCGGCGCCCTGCTGGCCCGGCTCGGCGCGATCCGCATCGAGCGCAGCGAATTCGGCCAGGCCCGTAACCTGCTCGAAGCCGCAGTGCCGCTGCTGCGCGCGGCCAACGACGACCCGGCGGCACTGTCCGACGCCGAAGGTGAGCTCGCCTACAGCTTGGACTACAGCGATTCGGCCCGCGCCCTGCCGCTGTTCGATGGCGCGATCGCGCGGCTGTCCACGCTGCCGGGCGAAGCAGCGCGACGGCTGCGTCTGCAGCGGTTTCGCGCCAGCCTGCTGTTCGGTATCGGTCGCTATGCCGATGCAGCAGGGGCGCTGCACGCGCACCTGGCCGAATCCGATGCACGACTGGGCGAGCACAGCGTCGAATCGGGCATGGGCCGCGTACTGCTGGCGATGAGTCTCAATGCTCAAGGCGACATCGACGGCGGGCTGGTCGCCAGCGCGCGCGCCTGGCGCACGCTCAAGGCGGCCCTGGGCGAGGCGCATCCGCGCAGCGTGCAAGCTGGCAACGGCTACGCCAGCGCGCTCTACAACCACGGCCGCTACGCCGAACAGATCGCAGTCCTCGACGATCTGCTCATCACCGCGCGCACGCTGTGGGGTGAGGCGCATCCACGCGTGGCCCTGCTGTTGACCTGGAAGGGCGCCGGCCTGCTCGCCGCGCAGCGCGCTGCCGAAGCTGTCGAAGCGCTGGAACCGGCTGTCGCGTTCTACGCCGCCGCTGCGCCCGAAGACGACCTCGGCAGCCCCAACACCCTGGGCGCACTTGGCGATGCCTATGCCGCGCTGGGCCGCAGCGATGACGCTTTGGCCGCCTACGCGCGCATGGGCCGAGTCGAGCGCGAACGCACCACTGCGCTGCCGCCCGACGACGGCAGCCGCGCGATCAAACCTGCACGCCTGCTGGTTCAGCTCGGCCGCCACGACGAAGCCCGCGCTGCATTGACCGAAGCCGAAGCCCGCGCCGCGCGCAGCGGCCACGCCAATGCGAACCTGAGGCGCGAGCTGGACGCCCTGCGCGAAGCGCTCGAAAACCGATGACGCACTCGAAACACCTGGCGGGATTCGTCGGCGCATTCCGTGGGTGCAGTCAGGGGCGCTGATGCCTCGGCGATGCGGAGCGGACGATGGCGGCGTGGACGGGGTGGCAAAGTGGCATGGCACTTGCCGCCTGCTTATGGGCGGTGTCGGCGGCGCAGGCCGGCGAGCTGCGGGTGAACTCGGCGGGCTGGGATCTCGCGCAGGACGACAACCTCAGTCTGCGCGAGGCCCTGCTGCTGGCGCAGTGGCCGCTGAATGAGTTCGAGAAGCGCTGCTGGCGGGCCGGTGAGAAGAACCGCAGCAGCGGCGGCAATTGGCAGCTGGCGAACCCGGCCAACAGCGAGCACTGCGTCCAGCCGCCGAGCTGCGTGACCAGCAGCGCCACCTGCCTTTGGGTATTGGCCAGCCTGCCGTCCTACGGTGTCGGGCTGGACCACGCCGACACCCTGCGCATCGACGCCAACATCGGCCCCGCACAGCCCACGGCGCCGATCTTTCTGCGCAGCGATGACCGCCTGCTCGGCCAGCGCCCCGACGGCCAGCGCCTGCAGATCGACGGCAGCCAGCTGCCCGGCAGCTTCCAGGCCCTGCTGCAGATCGCCGGCACCAATGCGCTCATCGAACAGGTCGAGGTCTATGCCAGCCCCACTGCCGGCATCGCCGTTACCGGCAACGGCAGCCGCATCGAGGCGAGCTTCGTCCGCAACAACGCCGGCGCCGGCATCCGTCTGCTGCCCAAACAGGGCGGGCCTGCACCGTTCTCACCGCGCGACGTCACCGTCGGCAGCGCCGACCCCGGGCGCGGCAATTTCATCGTCGGCAACGGCGGCGATGGCGTGCTGCTGGAAGCGGTCGCCACCGAAAGCGGCTTCAGCCACAACAACAAGTTCTTCGCCAACTTCATCAGCGGCAGCGGCTCTTCGGGCATCGCGGTGTTCCATTCGCGCGGCAACTCCATCGGCGATGCGGGCCTCGGCAACGAGATCCAGAGCTCGGCTGGCCTGGCCGGGGTGTTCATCGAAGGCGAGAACGCCGACGACAACCGCATCGCCGGCAACCTGATCGGCGTCACCAGTGGTGCCAACGGCAACGGCCACGGCGTGCTGATCCTGGGCGGTGCCGACGCGGCGCTGATCGGCGGCAGCGGCGCCCTGGCCAACCGCATCCTCGGCAACCGCGGACACGGCATCCAGCTGATCGGGCCGGACAGCTTCGATCACCAGATCCTCGACAACGCCATCGGCGCCTCCGGCAGCACGACACTCGGCAACGGCGGCGATGGCATCCGCCTGCAGAACGGTGTCGGCAACGTGCTGATCCGCGGCAACACGCTCGTGCGCTCGGGCTATCCGACCGCGCTCGCCGCGGATGCCGGCTGGGGTGTCCGCATCGAGGGGCCGATCAGCCGCTTCAACCGCGTGCAGCAGAACAGCATCGGCCTGCTCGGCACGACCGCCGCCGGCAACCGCCGCGGCGGCCTCGCCGTGCTGGACGGCAGCGAAAGCACCAGCGTCGGCGGTGCGGTGCTGGGCAATACGATCGGCAGCAACGAGGGTCCTGGCGTACTGATCGAAGGCGCACTCACCGCGGCGACGCAGCTGGAACACAACCGCATCGGCTTCGCGGTCGACGGCGGCAGCCTGAGCCGACCGAACGCCGGCAGCGGCGTGCTGATCCGCGGCGGTGCGCGCGACAGCGTGATCGGCGAGGGCGACGGCAGCCCCGCCGACAGCACCCGCCGCAACTGGATCAGCGGCAATGCGCGCGACGGCATCGAGGTGCTGGGTGAGGCCAGCGACGGCGTGCGCATCCGCAACAACTACCTCGGCACCGAGATCGTCGGATTGGGAGCACTCGGCAACAGCCGCAACGGCCTCTACGTGCAGGACGCCGACGGCATCGTGATCGAGCGCAATCTGATCTCCGCCAACGGCAACGACGGCATCAAGCTGGAGGGCGCGGTGGCGGGCGCACAGATCCAGGGCAACGGCATCGGTCTGAACGCCGATCGCGATGGCGTGCTGGGCAATGCGGCTTCGGGCATCGCCCTGCTCAGCGGCCCCACCGACACCGTGATCGGCGCCACGGCGGCCAATTGGATCGGCGGCAGCGGCGGCAGTGGTGTGTACATCGAGGGCGCCGCCACCCTGCGCACGCAGGTGCGCGGCAACTACATCGGCGGCAGCGGCGTGCGGGCGTTCGGCAATCAGGGCTCGGGCGTCTTCATCGGCGGCGGCAGCAGCCAGAACCTGCTGCGCGGCAACCTGCTGCTGGCCAACGGCGTCGCTGGCGTTGACCTCAACAACGCCGATGCGAACACGCTCGCCGCGAACTTCGTTGGCGCGGTCGCTGCCGGCGACGTGTTTCCGAACCCGCGCGGCATCCGCGTCTATGCGGGCTCGGCCGGCAACGTGATCGGCGGTAGCGACGTCGCCGACCGCAACTACATCACCGCCGGCAGTTTCTACGGCATTGGCCTGTTCAACATGGGAACGAATGCCAACCGGGTCGAGAACAACTGGATCGGCGAGCTGCTGGGGGGCGCGCCGGCCGGCGTGCAGGGGCCGGGCGTGCTGATCCAGGAGGGCGCGCAGTTCAACGAGATCCGCGCCAACCTGATCGCCTGGAGCCTCGGCCCCGGCGTGTGGATCCGCAACCTCGGCACGCTCACCCGCGACAACGAGGTGCTGGGCAACACCGTGCGCAACGGCGTGGTCGAGGGCGTGCGCATCAGCGATGGCGCGTCGTTCAACCAGATCGGTGGCGAGAGCACAGGCGAAGCCAACCAGATCCGCGACAACGATGGCGCCGGCATCGTGGTCAGCGGCGGCGACGGCAATGCGCTGTGGGGCAATGGCCTGATGTTCAACGAAGGCCCCGCGATCGACCTCGGCGGCGACGGCGCCACGGCGAATGATGCCGGCGATGTCGATACCGGCCCCAATCGCCTGCAGAACTTCCCGCAGCTCGGCGCGCTGATCCGCGACGCCAGCTCGACGCGCGTGAGCTATCAGCTCGACTCCGCGCCGAACCGCAGCTATCGCATCGAGCTCTACGGCTATGCGGCGGCCTGCGCGCCGGGCGGTAGCGGCCAGGGTCTGCGCGCGCTGGTGCAGAACGTGCAAACCGGCGCCGACGGCCGCGCCAGCGGTGAGCTGCAGTTGCCCATCCGCCTGCCGGGCCTTGTCAGCGCCACGGCCACCGACCTCGTCACCCTCGATACCTCCGAGCTGGGCAACTGCGTCAGCGATCCCGCCGAGATCTTCAGCAATGGCTTCGAGTCGTCCTGAGACGGGTGGCCTTCAGCCCTCGAATCCGTTCGCGAACACCGCGGCCGGCGCTGGCGCCGCGGTGAGATAGGGCAGCAGCCAGGCCATCTGCGGGCGGTCCTGCGGCGGGTTGCCGGTGGGCTCCAGGGTGAAGATGTATTCGCCCCACTGCGGGCCGGCGGCCCACCAGGCCCAACCCAGCCAGACGTCCTGATTGGCCTGCAGGTAGTCCAGCGCGCTGGTCACCGAAGTCCGGCAGGCCGCACTGTTGCCGCCGGCGAATTCGCCCAGATAGCCGCGCATGCCGCGCGCACGCAGCCAGGCGGTGACGGTTTCGAGCTGGGCTGCGCCGTGGCCGGCGCTGCACTGCGCCGACTGGCCCGAAAAGTCGCCGTCGAAATACTGGTGCAGCTCGTAGGCGACGTTCGCGCCGCTGTCGACGATGCCGCCCATGACCTGCGCATTCGGTGTGCCGTACCAGTTCTGAGCCCAGCTGTGGGCGCCGGTCCAGGCGTTGCCGGGCACCAGGATCAGCTGCTGTGCACCGGTCGCGCGGATCGCGGCGATGGCGGCGTTCGCGGCTGACAGCCAGGCCTCGGTCGACATCGAGTGCGGCTCGTTCATCAGGCCGAAGATCACCTGCGGGTTGTCGCGGAACTCGCCGGCCAGCCGCGTCCACAAATCGGCGAACTGGGCGTTGGACAGATTCGGCGAGCCCACCACCGCGCCGTTGAAACGCGCGTAGTTGTGCGGGTCAAGCACCACCTTCAGGCCCGCCGCATTGGCCGAGGCCACCACGCTGCGCAGACTGGCGAGGTAACCGGCGTTGAAGGCCTGGCCCAGGCTCGGCTGCAGACGCTCCCATTTGAAGGGCAGGCGGATGTGGTTCATGCCCTTGCCGCGGAAGTAGCTCATCTCCGCCGGTGTCGGCCAGAAGGTGCCGCTGTCGAATTCGGCGCCCGCAAGGTTGACGCCGCTGAGCTCGAAGGCGGAGGCCTGCCGAGCGCAGGGACCGAGGCTCAGGGCGAGGCTGAGCAACACTAGAGGTATGGGACTGCGCACGGTCGAAGGGCCAGAAAGCGGTACAGGAACCGAACGGTAGCACCGCCCCTGGGCGACGCTCCCGTGCTCGGTACAGCCTCTTTGGCGTAAGCGTGATGCAGCGCATGTTTCCCGCGCCGGAGGTCAGCCGAATGCCGGGTCCAGCCATCGATCACGAAGACACGCCCACCCTTGCCCTGACGACGGTCTCGCCCGTGGGGCCGGGTACGGGCGCACAGCCTGGACTGCGCATCGGTGCCTATGCGCTGACGCGGGCGCTGGGTGCTGGCGGCATGGGCGAAGTCTGGCTGGCCGAGCAGCTGCAGCCGGTGCGCGTTCCTGTGGCGCTCAAGCTCCCGGCTCACGGAAACAGTTCTGTTGACCGGAGCAGACACCCGTGTCGCTCGCTCGGGATCAGCCAGTCTCTTGCGCCGCGGCGATCAGACCTTCAATGACGAAGTCGCGGGCGGCGGAGGACTTTCCCGCGAGCTGACCAGGTAGTGCGCCGTCTCATTCGGCATGGCGCGCGCATGGACCCGGGCCAGTCTCCCGTCGCTCAGCCACGCATCGGCAAACGGCGAACGCAGCAAGGCCACGCCAAGCCCTGCGCAGGCTGCGACAAGCACGAGCTCATAGTCCTCGAATCTCCGATCGGACGATTCTGGGCGGAAGGAAACGCCGCCGTCGTCGAGCCAACCGCGCCACTGCGAAGCATCGGAGTCGTGCAGCAACGGCAGGGCAGCAAGCCGCTCAGGGCCAGGATTCGCACCCAGCTGGGCGACACGCCCGCGCTGCCCACGGCAGCCACGCCCCTCGCGTCACCCCGCACACGGCGTACCTGCGCCTCGGCAGCAGCGCTGGCGAGCGCCGAGTCGCGTATCGAAAGTTCATCGACAAAGCGCTTGAGCCGCTAGACACCGCCGACCTGCGGCTGCACACCCAGCAACAACGCGTCTGCGGAAGTGACCGCTTACGCGCCCGGATCGAAGCGCTCACCCAGCGCGCCACAAGCGTCCGTCTCAGTGGGCGCCCGAGGTCAAGGGATCGATGCGGCTGAGCCCTTTCCTGCTCAGATATTGATGCTGTTCGGGATGCCGCTCGGCAGCAGGAACGGATACGGCGTGCGCTCGGTGTTGCGCGCTTCGATGCTTGCCTGAACCTCGCGCAGCGACTGCTGGAACCGCTGCAGCGGCCCGCCGCTCTTGACGATGGCGTGGTCCTCGAACCAGGGCAGATAGGGGAAGTGGTTGCTGCGGTAATCGCCCAGCGCGCGGAAGTGCACGGAGCCCAGCAGGTACAGCACGTTCAGTTGCTCCAGCGCGAGGTTCGTCGGCGGGAACATCGCCAGCCACTGCTGCTCGTCGTGCCCGTCCTGTGCTGCCGGCGCGTCCTGCCAGCCGGCGCCGGTGATCGCAGGGGCATAGGTCATGAGCGGCTTCTGCGGGAAGTTCACCGCCGAATGCTGTGCCGTGGCGATGAACACCACCATGGTCAGCACCTCGACCAGTTGCGCACGCATGCCGATCGGCGTGAACCCCTTGATCTTGCCGTCGGCGATCAGCGATGCCGCCCAGTCGGCGAGTTCGCCATCGCCGGTCACGGCCGCGTCGTCGGCGTAGTACACGCCGACGTAGTCCTGAATCCAGCCCTTGATCGCTGCCCAGACCAGCAGCGCATCGTCGCGATACGGGTACTCCGGCAGCCGCGCCGGGTCGTCGACGCCGCGGGCCGCGAGGTCGGCCGGCAGCATGTTCGCGTAGAAGTCGAAACCCAGCCGGTCACTGCCCGCGGCCTGCTGCGAACGCGCGATCGGCGCGCCGAAGAAGTCGTCGATCGGGCTGCCGGGCGAGATCAGCGACTTCGCCGCGGCGTTGTTGATGAACAGCGTACCGATGCAGTGCGGCACCAGCAGGATGTTGATCGGGTGCGTTTCGGCCAGGCAACGATGGGTCGCCACCGCGAAGGCCTCCAGCACCAGATGCGTGCGCGCCAGATGCACGAACAACTCGTGGTAGTTGCACTCCGCCACCTGCACCACGGTCTTGGCCATCTGCCAGCCCCAGCCGAGCGCGCTGCCCTGCGCCGCCGGGAAGAACAGCGGGTGCTTCGTCGGGTCCTGACCGCACTGGATCGCCACCGGCACGAGGCGCGTCCCGCCCTTCGCGATCGCGAACAGCGCGATCGGCGCGAACACGCGTTTGGTCGCGCCAGCGGTTTCGCCCGGCACGGCGGCAAGGAAATCGAGCTCGCGGTAGTCCAGCAGATACACGCGATGTTCGGCCAGCGCGGCGGACAAGCTGTCGTCGGCCCCCATCACCGCGCGGTACTGCGCATCGCTCAGCGGCAATGTCGGCGGCAGCGCATCAACGCCACGGATCAGCATCGGGTTCGGCCCGGCGATGCGATAGCGCGCAAAGCTCGCGTCGTCCATGAAATCCCCGGCGATCGCCGGCAGCGGCAAGGTCTTGAACAGGGCCTCGTAGTCGGCCAGCGTGTTGCCCTGCGTGGTGCCCTGCTCGAACTCCGCCACCAACTCCCTGAAATCGGCCAGCAGCTCCTCGAACGAGTCACCGTGCTGCAGCGCCACGTGCTTCGCGGCGGACGCCAGCTCATGGATGAGATCCGTCTGCGCCGCGTCCGGATGGGCCGCCTTCCATGTCAGCGTGCTCGCCAGCCGCGCGCGCACTTCGGCGAGCTTGCGCACGGCCGACGCATCGTCGATCAGGCCTTTGCGCCTGTCGCCCTCCAGCTTCACCACCAGAAAGTTCTCTGCCAGCTTCAACCCGGTCTCTGCCACCAGCAACAGCCACGGCTGGCTGGGCTCATCCGCCGACGGCACCTCTGCCGCCATCGGCACACCGACCACGTTCGGCAGCGTGTCGGTCCAAAGGTAGGTCTGACAACTCTGCTGCAGCTGCTTCTCGCGCTGGCGGCGGCCTGCGGGGGAATCGTTCTGTGGCAGCGAGGGGTGCAGGCGGGGAAACAGGCGGGCGGTGATGGACATTCGCTTTCCTTAGTCTTGAGGGCAAGTCAATTCGACGGGATGCGCATGGAAGCAGCCGCAGTTTGCGCGGCGATGATCTTGGCACCCCGTGCGCGGAAAGGACAGCCACTCTCGGGAACGTTCCAGGGCGTGAAATAGTGAAGAAAGGTGCCTTTCCTGTGCCCCTTCCAGCTGCTCCGCGGGGCGGCCCTGCGACTCAAGGCCGCAGCCCCGGGGAACGTGTACGCCGGGCGCTTGAACGCTTCATCTCCAGCGCGCCAGCAGCGATGGCGAGCGTCAGCGCGCCTCGCTGCAGCCCTGCACCGAAGTACGCGGCTCGCAAGCCAGCGCCGACCTGCGCCGACACGGCCAATCACCATGCGACGTGCACAGCGACCGCTGCCGCGCCCAGTTCGAATGCCCAAACCCGCGCGCCGCTCGTGCCCGTCCGTGGGGGGCGTGCTCGCGGTCAAAGGCCGACCGGATCTGGCCACCGTGTCGTCGGTCCCGTGTCGTCGTTCTACTCGAAGCCGTTGGCGAAAATAGCGCCGGTGGGCGGCGTCGCACCGAACTCGACTGCGCCGATGTCGCAGCTTGCATCGGCGCGCACGAAGTGGCGCTGGTCGGTCGCCGTGCAGAAGGACTCGCGGCCCGCATTTATCGCGATGCTCAAGGCGCCGGGCAGTCGCGTCGGCGTGGGGCCACCGTTGTTGGCCAGCGGCCCGAGCGCAAGCGCGGAGGTACTGGCGTTGACCTGGTTCTGCGCATTGATGATCGCGGTGGTCAAGCGGCAGGTGGCGCCTGTGGCCTCAATATTGTTGTAGGCGACCGCCAGCTGCCTGGCCGCGCTCGGGAACGAGCAGGAGCCGCGAAGGAGAGTGTTCGCGATCGCCAGCGAATTGGCGGACGTCTCGTCGAGGATTCGCAGCGCCGTGGCGGACTGTCCGACCATGCCGAACTGACTCGCGACCAGGGTGCTGCCATAGAGCTGCAGGGCACCCGATACCAGCGAGATCGCACCGCCGCGGAAGGCGTCGTTGCCCGAGAACGTCGACCTCTGGATGGCGAGGGTGCCGCTCTGGAAGCCCTGAAAGCCGATCGCGCCGCCGCCTGGATCAGCGCTATCGGTGCTGGTCACGCGATTGGATTCGAAGGTGGAGCGCTCGACCTGCATGTCCCGCACGCCCCACAGCGCGCCGCCGCCATTCGAGGCGACATTGTCGACCCACAGGCTGTCGACGATCCGGGTATCTGCCGTGCTGCGCAGGCCGCCGCCGCGCACACCGGTGTTGGACGAAAACGTCGAACGCAGCACCTCGGCCGAACCGACGCTGTCGAAGTTGACCGCACCGGCCGCGTCCGTGACGTTGCCGGTCGCGACGTTGGCGTCGAAGTCACTGTCTTCGATCTGCACTCGCATCGATGACGCGCTCGCAAGGATCGCGCCACCGCCCTCACCGCCGCTGCGGTTGCCAGTGAAGCGACTGCGGCGTATCGCCACTTCGCCGCCGAAATTGTTGGGGAACCCGGTGAAATGGATGGCGCCGCCGCCATCCTTGGCCTCGTTGTCGATGAAGTCGCAGTCCTCGATCAGCACGAAGGGTCGGTTCTGGAAGAAGCTCCACGCATCCAGTGCGCCACCGCGGGCACCGTCGAGCTCCATCGCCGTGTTGCCTGCGAAACGCACCCGACGCAGAACCAGCCGATACTCGGTGATCGACGGCGCACCGGGGCCGAAGAAGTTGATCGCGCCACCTTCGAAGGTGGCGTCGTTGCCAACGAAGGCCGCGTCTTCAATGGTGACCAGCGACGTCGAGTACAGGCCGCCGCCCTCCGACGCGCTGCCGCCCTGGAGGGTGAGGCCACGCAGCACCAGGCGCTTGTCATCGTCCATGATCGTATGCAGGACACGGTCTGGCGCCGTCTGTGCGATGGTCGTGGTGGCAGCGCCGGTGCCGACGATTTCCAGGTCGTCCAGCACATCGAGATCGCCGGTGGCGTTGACGTTGTCCCCGCCGCCCGGAATCGACAGCTGCAGGGGCAGGCCTGGGGTGGCCGGCAGCAGAATCCGATCCGGGCCGGCGAGGCTGTTCGCGAGGGAAACGGCCTCGCGCAGCGAGCAGTCGCCCGGCGTGCAGCCGTTAGGGAAGCTCTGAACAACGCGATCACTTGATCCCTGGGAGTCCCACGAGTCGCCTTTTTTGAAGCGCGAACCCGAAACCGCGCCTCTGTTGTGACCCATCGACTCGCCCGCGGCTCTTTCGAGGCT